>DATKHZ010000151.1:0-11093 GCA_035509995.1 Acidimicrobiales bacterium
TCGACTCAATGGCCAAGTTGTGTTGCGGGGATCTGACCACGCCGGCGAGCAACCTTGACGCGAACGCCCCGAGGCTGCTCGGCTGGTAGAGGCCGGTACCTGTCGCCCACCGGGAGCCTGGCATTCTCACGCCCAGCCTGGGGAAATCCTGTGCGAAGAGCTGGTACGCACTATCTCCAACCTTGAAGTCCGCCGCCGCCGAGCTCATTTGCAACAACGCTGAGGTGGGGCCATCGCCCCGAACGAGATCCTGGACAGCAGATGCCAACTGGGCGGAGCCGGCCTTGCGGGCTAGCAGGCAGGCGACGAGCAAACCTGCCGCCGAGGCTACCTCGGACGGCGCTTCATAAGCCGCCACGGCTTCGTAGGTGGCCGAAGCTGCCGAGGCGATCTTTGTCAGCTCATTTGAGACGATGTCCGAGTTGCTGGTCAGTCGGGTAGAGCTGAGCTGGGCGATCTCGCGGCCCTGAGCGCTCGATTGCGCTATTTCTGGGAGGACCTTGTCGACCCAGGCCTCGCTGCTCATCGTTGCCCCGGGTTGCGCCGAGCGAGCGTGCATGGACGCATCGACCAATAGGACAAGCATCGTGAGGACCAGGGGGACGACAAGCCAACGTTGGGATCCCCCGCGGCGGCTCAACGACCGGGGCGGCATCGCCATAACCCCTCAACCATACAAAGACCAGGGGAAAGAGGGGGCCGGGCGTGAACACGCCGGGCCTGGCTGTCCTAGAGGCCCTCGCTGAGGATGTCGACCACAGCACCAGTGGCTGTCAGGTCCGCCAACACGGCGTCGGCTCCCAGACCCGAGAGCTCCTCGAGGCTGTAGCCGCCCGTTGCAACCAGAAGGCAATGCGCGCCAGCCGCGGCCGCGCACTCGTAGTCGCGAGGCGTGTCCCCGATCACCCAGGTCTCCTCGGGCGAGAGGTGAACACCGCGGAGGGCTGCCAGCCGTCCGATCGCTATCGGTACTAGGTCCTTGCGGTCCTCGCTGTCGCTGCCGTAGGCGCCGGACTCCATGTCAACCAGCTTCTCCAGGCCGAATGCCGCCAGCTTCACGACGGCGTTCGGGGCGATGTTGCCAGTGAGCACAGAAGAGTGGAAGCGGTCGTCTTGAGCTACGGCTGCCAACAGCTCAGGTGCCCCAGGGCAGGGCGCCCCGTCGCTGGCGAGCTCCTCTGCGGCGGCCGCCAGTTCCCGCTCGAGGTGTTCGAGGATCGAAGGCAAATGGGCCGGGTCATCTGATTCCATCAAGGCGAGGTACTCGCGCACGATCTGAGGGTCGGTCTTGCCGCTCATACGGACCCGCGAGGATGGCACTTCCCCTAGCACCGCCTCGAGTGCCCGGTTGAAAACCGCCCCTCCCACGGGGCCCGCCCGGACCAGTGTCCCGTCTATGTCGAACAACAACAGGCGCCGTGTAGTCACCCGTCGACCTTAACCGCTCCGGCGGGTTGGTCGACCAGGCAGCCATCTGGGTTTCCTTGCCAATCAAGCCCCTCGTGGTGACAGACTGCGAACATGGAGATCACCCCGGTTCGCATCACGGCCACGGCAGAGTGGAAGGCGCTGGCCGACCACTTCGCCAAAATGCGCGACGTGCACTTGCGCGAGCTGTTCGCCGAAGACCCGCACCGTGGCGAGTCGATGACGGTCGAAGCCTCAGATCTGTTGCTCGACTACTCCAAGAACCGGGTTACGGCGGAGACCGTGCGCCTCCTGGTGGCAGTAGCCGAACGTGCGGGCCTGCGTGAGCGCACAGAGGCCATGTTCTCGGGCGAGCACATCAATGTGACCGAGGACCGAGCCGTGCTGCACGTGGCGCTCCGGGCCCCCAAGGACGCAGTGATCAACGAGGGGGGCGAGAACGTAGTCCCAGAAGTCCACAAGGTCCTCGAAAAAATGGCCGCCTTCGCCGAGGCGGTCCGCAACGGGAAATGGCGTGGCTTTACCGGCAAACAGATAAGGAACATCATCAATATCGGGATAGGGGGCTCTGACCTTGGCCCCGCGATGGCCTACGCGGCGCTGTTGCCGTACTCGGACAGATCGCTGAGCTTCCAATTTGTCTCGAACGTCGATGGCGCCGACATCTGGGAGGCCACAGCCCACATAGACGCTGCCGAGACACTCTTCGTCGTGAGTTCGAAGACCTTCACGACTTTGGAGACGATTGGGAACGCCAAGACAGCGAGGGAATGGTTGCTCGCGAGCCTTGGTGACCCAGCCGCAGTCAAGAACCATTTCGTAGCTGTCTCGACTAACACCAAGGAAGTTGCGGCGTTCGGCATCGACACGGCCAACATGTTCGAGTTCTGGGACTGGGTCGGAGGTCGTTATTCCTACGATTCCGCGATCGGGCTTTCGCTCATGATCTCGATCGGCCCCGAACTTTTCACTGAAATGTTGGCGGGCTTCAGGTCGATCGACGAGCATTTCAGGAACGCGCCGTTCGAGCGCAATTTGCCCGTGCTGCTCGGCCTCATCGGGATCTGGTACAACGATCTGTTCGGCGCGGAGACCCACGCCGTCCTGCCCTATAACAACTACATGTCCAAGTTCTCGGCCTACCTCCAGCAGCTCGACATGGAAAGCAACGGCAAGTCGGTGACCCTGGACGGCGAGCCTGTCGACCTGGCTACCGGCCCAGTCGTGTGGGGCACCCCAGGTACCAATGGCCAGCATGCCTATTATCAACTGCTACACCAGGGGACTCGTATAATCCCGGCCGACTTCATCGGTTTTCTGCGGCCGGCTCACCGGGTGGGTGACCACCATGACCTGTTGATGGCCAATTTCTTCGCCCAGACGGAGGCTCTTGCGTTTGGCAAAACGGCAGAGCAGGCGCGCGCAGAGGGCATATCGGAGCGCCTCGTGCCGCACCGCACCTTCCCTGGCAACCGGCCCACAAACACGATCCTCGCTCCTGAGTTGAGCCCCCGGGTGCTCGGCGAGCTGGTTGCGACGTACGAGCACAAGGTCCTCACCCAGGGTGTTATCTGGGGGGTGAACAGCTTCGACCAGTGGGGGGTCGAGCTCGGCAAGTCGCTCGCCTTGCGGATCGTCCCGGAAATCACCTCCGAGGCCGAGCCGGCGCTTGCCCATGACAGCTCGACCAACGCGCTTATCCGCCGCTACCGGGCGGCCCGCCGGCGATGACGACGCCCCGACGGCCATCGAAGGGAGCCGGGCCCCCGGCGGTATACCGCGTCCCCGAGGCCGCAGAACTGCTGGGCGTCAGCGCGGACACCGTGAGGCGCTGGGCCGATACGGGACGGCTCGCTTCCAGACGGGACAGCGCAGGTAGGCGGGTCATCGAAGGCTCGGCCCTCGCCGAGTTCGCCGCCCAGCTCGCCAGAGGGCTTTCGCTGGAGGTCGGCCCCACAGGCGGGCACTCGGCTCGCAACAGGTTTGTCGGCATCATCACCAAGGTGACCAAGGACCTCGTGATGGCGCAGGTCGAGATGCAAGCCGGGCCGTTCAGGGTGGTCTCGCTAATGAGCCGCGAAGCGGCCGACGACCTGGCTTTGGCTCCCGGCGTTGCAGCAGTGGCCTCCGTGAAGGCCACAAATGTGACCATCGAGCTCCCGGCATCGACCCAGGTGCCCTGAGGACGAGCTAGATCAGAGCTGTCCCATGTAGCGGTAAAGGGCGCTGCGGACAAGGATGTCAAGATCTTGTGGCGTTGTCAGCGTCTCCTGGTTGGCCCAGATGTTGAGCTCGAGGGGGACGAGGGCCTTGCGCTGGACAGCGGTCAGTTCGTCCTCTGAGGGCGCCGAGTTGAGGATGTCAACGATTAAGTCGAAGACGACAGTCCCCCAGCCCGAAAGGGGCCGGCGCGATTGGTTGAAGTCCCTCACGCGTCGTAGCGACGTCCGGTCACTGTGGGCGAGCAGGTTGAGATAGCCCCAAGCCGGCGCGGCCTCCCCGCGTTCTTGGAGAGCGATCAGCACGTCTCCCTGGATCAACGCCTCGGCTAGCTGGACCACCGAGATGTCCGACTTCTGTTGTGGATGGCTCGGGTTCACACCCCTGCTCCTATCGCTTGCAAACGCTGCAGCCTCGCTCTTCAACCTGATGGCCCTTCACCTTGTACCGGTCCATCCCGCTAGGGTGGCACGGCCCAATTGGCAAGTGGCCTGCGCTAACAATGGCACGCGCGGAGGACCTCTCGCACATGTTGCTCATAAGACCGGACATTCGTCCGGCGGGGGCCGCGTTGGGATGTCGCGGGCGCGCGCTGAGCGCAAAGACCCGATCAGCTGACCGGGGCGGCTTGCCCTGCGGCAGCCTCGAGCGCATCGAGCAGACGCGCCGAACACGTGGTCATCTGCAACGCGGGGCAGCGTTCGAGGATGGCTTCCACCAGGCCGGCGAAGGCTTTCCCAGCCTCGGTGCTCTCGTCCAGAGCGGCTGGCTCTCCTCGGTCGCCCCCCAGCGCTACGGAAGGCTCCAGCGGGATGCTGGCGAGCAATGGCGCACCGATCTCTTCGGCGAGACGGCGCCCGCCCCCGCTGCCGAACAGCTCGTAGCGCTCGCCGTGGTCGCATGTGAACGCGGTCATGTTCTCGACAACGCCCACGACCCGCAGGTAGCTCTTGCGAGCCATGCTGGCCGCGCGGCCGGCGACCTTTTGGGCTGCCTGAGCAGGGGTCGTCACAACCAGGACTTCCGCGCTCGGGAGCATGCGGGCAAGGCCCATCTGGATGTCGCCGGTCCCAGGAGGCATGTCGACGACGAGGTAGTCGATGTCGCCCCAGGCGACCTCTTCCAGGAAGTGCTGGACCGCCCTGTTGAGCATCAGGGCACGCCACATGACGGCTTCGTCCTCGCCGGCCAGGAAACCCATCGACACGACCCGCAGCTCTCCCTTGCCGAGGCGCCGCACCAGGGGCTGGATCAACTTGCGCCCCGGTTTGTCCGGGTCGATCCCGGCCTCCAACTGGCCGGTCAGACCGAGCATCCGCGGCACGGAGAAACCCGCGATGTCAGCGTCGAGCACCCCTACGGTGAAGCCTCTCATGGCGAGGCCGGCAGCCAGGTTGACCGATATCGACGACTTGCCTACTCCACCCTTGCCCGACGAAACGGCGAGCACCCTTGCCCTGGGAGGCACTGCGGTCTTCGGCGCGCCCTCCCGCGCCTTCCAGCGGGCGCGCGCCATCACGGCGGCCTTCTGCTCCCTGTCCATCTCGCTCGTCTCAACCTTGACGGCAGCGACGCCGGGCAAGCTGCCGACTCGCCCTGTCACCTCGGCCTTGATCTGGCCCCTGAGCGGGCATGAAGGCGTTGTGAGCGCGACTCGGACCATGACCACCCCGTCCGGCTGCAGCTCGATACGGTCGACCATTTTGAGCTCGACGATATTGTCACCGAGCTCGGGGTCCACGACACCACGGAGCGCATCGCGCACTGCCGCCTCGGTGAGCTGGGCGAACGGTTCCACGACAACATGGTACGGCCCTTTGGGAGGACCGATCGCCTGTAGGTGTCCAATAGCGAGCGAGCCTGTAACATGGGTCCCCAAGGCAAAGTCTGCAGGGAGGGCTCGTGAGCACCACATCGACTGAAAGTTCCGTCGGGACGTTGGCATTGTCTGACGCTGCGGCCGCAAAGGTTATTGAGCTGCTCGAAGAGGAAGGCAACCCCGAGCTGTTCCTTCGGGTGGCTGTCCGACCTGGTGGTTGCTCAGGCTTCTCTTACGAGATGTTCTTCGACACAGAGCTTGCCGAAGACGACGTCCAGTCCGGCTCAGGCGGTGTCAAGGTGGTCGTAGATCCGGCCAGCGCGACGCTGATCGCCGGGGCGACCCTGGAGTACAAGGACGGCTTGCAGGGCGCTGGCTTCTCCATCAACAACCCCAACGCCACGCGTACCTGTGGCTGCGGGCAGTCCTTCAGCTAGCCCTCCTGGCCGAGCCGGCCCAAGCCCGCGTGCCTAGATGAGTAGCCCTCCGGTGGGCCCGTACACGCCTGTTGTTGCAGCAGGGCCCTGGCTGATCGTGTCCGGCCAGGTGGGCGCGAGGCAAGGGGCGATCGTCCCGGGTGGGACCGCCGAGCAGACGGCCCAGGCCATCGCCAACCTCGCCGGCCTTTTGGCGGAGCACGGCGCCAGCCTCGCCGACGTGGTGAAAACGACCGTCTTTATGACAGATATTGCTGATTTCGCGGCGATTAATGAGGCATACGTGTTTGCCTTCGGCGACCACCGCCCAGCCCGTTCCGCCGTAGCGGTCGCCGGCCTGCCGTTGGGGGCCTCGGTCGAGGTAGAGGCCTGGGCCTACCGCCCTAGCTAAAGGGCCCAGCGGCTCTGGCCGAACCGGTAACCGACCGACCGCACCGTTGATATGAGGTTCGCGTGCTCCTCGCCGAGCTTGGCGCGCAGGCGCCTGACGTGCACGTCGACCGTGCGAGCGCCCCCGTAGTACTCGTAGCCCCAAACCCTCGAAAGCAGCGTCTCTCTCGTGAACACCTTGCCGGGGTGGGTGGCCAGGAACTTGAGCAGCTCGTACTCCATGAAGGTAAGGGACAGCGGCTTGGTGGCAACCGACGCTTGGTAGGTCTCGAGGTTGAGCACGAGCGGCCCGTACTCGACCAGCTCGGGACGCAGGCCTCGCCCGGTGCGCCAGAACAGGTGCGAGAGCCGCGCTTCCAGTTCCCTCGGGTCACACGGTGTCGCGCAGAAGTCGTCGAAGAGGTCTTCCCGTAGCTCAAGCGCCCCAAGCTGCTGAGCCGAGAGAATAAGCAGGAGCGGGGCGAAAGGGATGTCCCGCTTGCGTAGCGACCTGCACAGGCCGAAAGCAGCATCGGGAAGCTCGTCGGCACAGACAACTCCACCGGACCAGCCGTCCTCGGGCTCTGCATCCTCTGCTTCGTCCAGTGAGCCGACTGCTTTCCAGGTGTAGCTCGCCAATGCCAGAGCCTGCGCCACCACCGCCGGTGCGGGATCAGGGAAAACCAACAGTGGCTCCAACGAAGTACCTCCGCTCTGGACCAACGTTATAGCGCCGTCAGGTAACGGCGGAGCTCGAACGGGGTGACCTCCGCCTTGTACGCTGCCCACTCTGCCCGCTTGTTGCGCAGGAACCACTCGAACACGTGCTCGCCGAGCGTCTCCGCGACCAGCTCAGAGGTTTCCATTGCATCGAGGGCGTCGCTGAGTGACGCCGGCAAGGGCTTGATCCCCTCCGCGAAGCGCTCCTGCGAGGACATTTTGTAGATGTTGGCTGAAGCCTCTGTCGGTAGTTCGTAGCGGCCGCGGATCCCGGCCAGGCCGGCCGCCAATATGACAGCCCATGCGAGGTAGGGGTTGGCGCCTGGGTCCGGTGAGCGGTACTCCACGCGCGTGGAGTCCCTCTTGCCCTTCTTCGTCGGCGGTACCCGGACCAGTGCAGAGCGGTTGTTCTGAGCCCAGGAGATGTAGACGGGAGCTTCTATCAGCGGTTGGTCCTCCTGGGACACGATGAGGCGCTTGTAGGAGTTGACCCATTGGTTCGTAATGGCTGTGATTTCGCTGGCGTGGTGGAGCACGCCAGCCATGAACTGCCTTGCCACCGTGGAAAGGTGGTACTCGTCAGAATCGTCGTAGAAGGCGTTGGTGTCCCCGTCGAACAAAGACAGATGGGTGTGCATCCCGGAGCCCTGCACGCCGCTGAGCGGTTTGGGCATGAAGGTCGCCAGGATCCCTTTGCGGGCCGCCATCTCTTTCACTACCACGCGCACGAGCATGACGGTGTCGGCCATCGTCATGGCATCCGTGTAGCGCAAGTCGATCTCGTGCTGGCTAGGCGCGTCCTCGTGCTGGCTGTACTCGACGGGGATGCCCATTTCTTCAAGCATGAGGACGGTCTCGCGCCGCAGGGCCGTGGCCTCGTTGTTGCCCATCAGCTCGAAGTAGGACCCTTTGTCGAGCGGCACCGGCGGCTGGTCCTCGGCATTGGTCGTTTGTGCGAAGTAGAAGTACTCGAGCTCTGGAGCGACATAGAAGGAAAAACCCTGGTCGCGGGCCTTGTCGAGGACGCGGCGCAGTACGTCGCGCGGATCCCCCTCGAACGCCGTCCCGTCCAGGTTGAAGATGTCGCAAACCACACGCGCGACAGGAGCTTCCGCCGAGAGGTATGGGAGCATCTGGAAGGTCTTCGGGTCCGGGACCGCCAGGACGTCGCTCTCTTGGACACGGGAGAACCCGTCGATCGCCGACCCGTCGAAGGTCATCCCCTCGTCCAGGGCGTTCTCCAGCTCCGCGGGGGTGATGTTGAACGCTTTGGGGATGCCGAGCACATCTGTGAACCAGAGCTGGACGAAGCGGATACCGCGCTCTTCGACCGTCCTTAGCACGTAGTCCTTTTGGGAATCCATCAGTCTCTCCTCGCCCCGCGCGGTGGTTGTGCGCCGGGCCCTTCGCCTATGTCACGATAGGTCCTGCGTGGGAGGCCTGCCGGCTACAACGGCCGGTGGCCTGCGGCGTTTACACAGAGTTCACACAGGAGCAACGAACCGGCCACATGGGCATGGAATGCTGGTTTGCCGCGGATGTGCCCGACCGGCGTTGCCGCCGCTAACGATAGAAAGGGGATTCAACCTTGTCCTTCACGAGGCGCACGCCTGAGGAGGTGCTGTCGCAGCTCAAAAAGGACGGAGTCGAGATAGTCGATATCCGGTTCTGCGATTTGCCTGGGCTCATGCAGCACTTCTCGATTCCGGCTCACGAGCTGACCGAGGGTGCCTTCGAGGACGGCCTCGGCTTCGACGGCTCGTCGATCCGTGGCTTCCAGGAGATCCAGGAGTCGGACATGCTCCTCGTGCCCGACCCGGACACGGCTGTTCTGGACCCGTTCCGTCAGCACAAGACCCTGAACATCAACGCCTTCGTCCGCGACCCTGTCACCGGAGAGTCGTACTCGCGCGACCCCCGCTATGTCGCCAAGAAGGCGGAGGATTACCTGGTCTCTACGGGAGTGGCCGACACCGCGTATTTTGGCCCCGAGGCCGAGTTCTTCATCTTCAACAACATCCGCTTCGACCAGAACGCCCACGAGGGGTACTACTACATCGATTCCGTCGAAGGCATCTGGAACGCGGGCAGCTCGGATGGGCCCAACCTCGGCTTCAAGCCTCGCCACAAGGAAGGCTATTTCCCGGTCCCGCCCATGGACCATTTCCAGGACCTCCGGTCGGAGATGATCCTCACGATGGAAAAAATGGGGATCGAGATCGAGGTGCAGCACCACGAAGTCGGCACGGCCGGCCAGGCCGAGATCGACATGCGTTTCGACACGCTGCTCACGATGGCGGACAAGCTCATGCTGTACAAGTACGTTGTCAAGAGCGTGGCGCGCGCCAACGGTCTTACGGCTACTTTCATGCCTAAGCCTCTCTACGGGGACAATGGTTCGGGCATGCACGTGCACAGCTCGCTGTGGAGCGGCGGCGAGCCTCTGTTCGCTTCGGAGCTCGGCTACGCCGGTCTGTCCGACATGGGCCGGCACTACATCGGAGGCTTGCTGAAGCACGCCCCGGCCATCTTGGCCTTCGCAGCCCCCACGACCAACAGCTATAAGCGCCTGGTCCCTGGCTACGAAGCCCCGGTCAACCTGGTCTACTCCCAGCGCAACCGTTCGGCCGCCTGCCGGATACCGCTCTACTCGAAGAGCCCGAAGGCAAAGCGTGTCGAGTTCCGCTGCCCCGACCCGTCCGCCAACCCGTACCTCGCCTTCTCCGCCATCTTGATGGCCGGCCTTGACGGGGTCCTCAACAAGATCGAGCCGCCCGACCCGGTGGACAAGGACCTCTACGACCTGCCGCCCGAAGAGCTGGCCCTCGTGCCGCAGGTCCCTGGCTCGTTGCAGGAGTCACTCGCAGCCCTCGAGGCCGACCACGACTTCCTGCAGGCCGGCGGGGTCTTCACCGACGACCTCATCGAGACCTGGGTCGAGTACAAGCGCATCCATGAGATCGACCCGGTGCGCCTCCGGCCGCACCCCTGGGAGTTCTACCTCTATTACGACATCTAGGCTGACCTGCTAGTTTACTCCAGCTTGGTCTAGAAATCGGCCTTCCTGGAGCGCTGGGCAAGCTGCCACCGCTAACAACAAGCGGAAAAGCAGCTCACGGCGCTCCAGAGCGATGCTGGGCGCAAGAGCGTGTTCCTGAACCATATGGATTGGACTGTTGCCGGGCGGCAGGTTTCCATAGAAACGTGGAAATCGAATACAATGCATGTGTGATGCCAGCCGTCGAGGTCGTGTGGAGGCACCTACTGGATGGTGCGCGCCACGGTCAGCGTCGCTGGTCCTCGATGACGGCTGTCGCATCCGAGCTGGGAGCACCTATCTCGACTGTGCACCGTTCGCTTTCGCACCCGATTGAGATCGGGGCTGTGAGTATCACGGCTATGGGCGGTCTACAGGTCCTCGACCCAGCCCGTTTGTTGGTGCTCTTCGCGGCGCACCGCCATGTGCAACGGGACATCACGCGGCGCTTCCAAGTCGGCCTTCCAGGTTCCGAGGTCGAAAGCCTCGTGAGAAGCCCAACCGTCATCCTCGGAGGCTTTGGGGCCGTCGTTGCCCACCTCGGCGGAGTGAACAGGATCGCCGATTACACGGCTGTCCTGTTCTATGGTGATCCTGATTTGCCCGATCTACCCCCCGCATCTGGGTACGAGGGCACGGAGGTGCTCATAGCGGAGCCTGACCCTTTGCTGAGGAAATACGGGCGTGTTACGCCGTTCTCGCAGGCTTATGCAGACTTGTTCTCGTTGCCTGGATGGCAGTCCGCGCGTTTTGTTGAAGAGCTTGACGTTCGGGAAGTGGCTGCGAGTGACGAACCCGTTTTACTCGTCTGACGAGACCGAACGGTCCCGGGCGGTGCTCGGCGAGGTCGTGGCAACCCTTCCCGACGCTATCTTGATCGGCGGGTGGGGGACCTGGGTGCGCACCAAAGGCCCAATGAGCCATGACATAGACCTGATCGTGAGCCACCAAGACCTAGCTCGGATGCAGGGGCTAGCGGAGGACGTGTCTGCCTCCCACCACATTGGCGGGACGAAATGGAGAGGCACCTGGCGTTCGATCCATTTGGACCTATATGTCCCTT
>DATKHZ010000152.1:0-7864 GCA_035509995.1 Acidimicrobiales bacterium
GAACGCTTCCAGGGACTCGGGTGAGAACTCGGCGAACATGTGCCGGCCCTGGAAATGCGCTCTGGCTTCGTCGATCGACCCGAATACGGCACGTCGCTGCCGGGCACGGCTGGCGAGCTGGGCTCCGCGTCGCGCCCGGTCGTCGCTCCCCGGGATGCTCATGATCGGTTCCCATGCCCAGATCCGGGAAAAGGAGCCCTGCTTGGCAGCTTCCGCTGAAAGAAGGGCCGACGCGCCTGCTGAATGGCCCACCGCGACGACCCCCGCCACCGGTGCGCCACCAAGGCCCGCTCCATCAGACAGGCCCAGCTGGGCCAAAGTCTCGAGCACGTCGAGCGCGAACAGGTCCCAGCTGTAGACCCCGCCGGGAGAGCGGCTCGAGGCCCCGTGGCCCCTCATGTCGAGCGCGAGAGGACGAAAACCCGCCGCGGCGAGCGGGCGCGCGACGGGTGCCCAGCACCTGCCGTGCAACCCGGTGCCGTGCACCATCAACAGCGGTCTGCCCCGGCCACCGAAGTCCCAGCAAACGAGACGGGCCCCGTCCCGAGCCGTCACCAGCAGCTGGTCCATGTGGCCTGCGCCGGTTATGAACTGATTAACAAGCCAAGCAAGCTGGAGGCGTTGTCCACGGCGTTTGTGCGCCAGCAGTTGTCCATGATCATGTGCACTTCCGAGCTCGAAGAAGCCAGATCACGCACGGCTGGTACCCAGGCTGCCAGTTCCGCGTCGCTGTAGCGGTGAAGCGGGCCCCACCAGGTCAACTTGTCGGCGAGGGTCTCGCTTTGGGTGCCGGCCTGGCTCGCCAACCGAGGCGGGTGGCCCGGGAAGCGGACCAAGGCAATATCAGCGGTCGCAGCGACGACCGGCTTGGTCGCCACCGAGCTGTGGCGGCAGACGAACGACAGACCGATCTCTTCGAGGACGCCGAGCGTTTGCTCGCAGGCGGTCCCCTCGTACCAGCGTTCGTTGCTGAGCTCGACGGCCACGCGCAGACCAGGCAGGCGTGAGGGTAGCTCAGCGAGCTCCTTCCAGGCGGCGGGCCTTGGGCTGAACCATGTCGGGAACCTTACGATCACGGCGCCCAAGCGGCCCGAGTCAGCCAGGGGGCGAAGGGCGTGGTTGAAGCGGGCCCAACATTCGTCGACGATCCTGGCTGGAAGGCGCTGGCGGTAGAGCTTGGTTGTGTCGCGCCGCGATGGCTTCACGTGGCCCTGCAAGTCGGGCCAGAGCGACTCCGGCCACGTCGGTGCGCCACAGAGCAGCGACCACGCCCGGACGTCGAGCGTGAAACCAGGCGGCGTTGTCGCGGCCCACCGCTTGGCCATTTCAGGGGTCGGCGGGAACCGGTAGGTGGTGGCGATCTCTGCAAGTGGCAGCCGGGTTGTGTAATAAGCGAGCCGTTGCGCCGCACTGAGCGTGCGCGAAGGGTAAAAGCCGCCGTCCCGGACTAGCGAACGGTCCGCCCATGAGCTGGCCCCCGCCAGTACCCGGCAACCGCCGATGGCGACACCTGTCGCAGGTCCAGTGATCGCGCCAGTAGCTGGCCCGTTGAAAGTAACCGCCGTGCTCATCGCATCGAGCGTACGCGAGCCGAGCAGGCTTCTCGCGGATCCCAAGAGGCGGCACCTGCGATGCCACCACAGATTTGGGTACCGGCATGAAGGGTGCTCAGAACGCCCCAGTGCGTGAAAAGATGGTTTATGCGTCGGCGCGACTTCCCCCAGGATGACCGGTGAGCAACGAGGTGGAACTGTTGCACGCCTGGGGCGTCGAGCCTGGTTACTGGGATATCGGTGGCCACTGGCGGGACGTCCCGAGCACCACTATGCGGGCGGTGCTCGAGGCCATGGGCGCTGGTAGACCTGGCACCTCGGGACCTGTGGCCGCCATACCCGGTACCCCCGGCACCGAACCCGCCATATCGGGCACCTCCGGCGTTCTGCCGCCGGGGCCACCGCTCGACGCGCCACTTTTCACCGCGGCACAGACAGGGCCGTGGCCGTATCTGCCGGGCGGCACGCTGAGGCTGGAAAACGGGGGGACCATCGAGCTGCCTGCTGACGGCCCGCGGCCCGAGGAGCTCCCGCTCGGTTATCACGGCTTCGAGCCCGAGGAGCCCCGCACAGGCGGCTCCTCACAAGGTTGTCCACGGATCGTCGCCGTCTGCCCGTCCCGGTGCCCGGAGCCCGTCGGGCGCACCTGGGGCTGGTCGGCACAGCTCTACGCCACGCGTTCAAGCGACAGCTGGGGCATAGGGGATTTCGCTGATCTTCGCAGCCTGGTCGATTGGGCTCGGGGCAATGGAGCCGGCTTCGTGCTGCTGAACCCCTTGAACGCCCCGGCACCAGGGCCGGCCCCGGAACCCAGTCCCTATTTCCCGAGCTCGAGGTGCTTCCTGAACCCCCTTTACATCAGGGTGGAGGAGGTACCCGGTGCAGGCGAGCTGGCCGAGATCGCAACGCTTGCGATCAAGGCGAAGGCGCTCAATTCCGAGCGACTGATCGACCGCACGAGCGTCTGGGCCCTCAAGTCCCAAGCCCTCGAAGCCTTGTTCGCCTTGTTCGAACGGGGCGGTGGGGACGACCGCTTCGAACAGTTCACACGCGAGCGCGGCAAAGTCCTCGATGGTTACACGTCTTTTTGCGCGCTGGCCGAGCGCTTTGGCTTACCGTGGCAAGACTGGCCAGCTGAATATCGCCACCCCGACAACCCTGCAGTGGCGAGATCGGCTGCGACCCAGGACGGCCGGTCTCGCAAGCGTTACCACGCCTGGCTGCAGTGGCTGTGCGAAGCCCAGCTCGCGAGGGCTTCGAATGGCGGGCACCTTGTGTGCGACCTTGCCGTCGGCGTCGATTGGGGAGGCGCTGACTCCTGGTTCTGGCAGGGAGCGTTCGCTCTCGGCATGCGGGTGGGGGCGCCGCCCGACGAGTTCAACACGAAGGGCCAGAACTGGAGCCTTCCACCGTTGGACCCGTGGAAGCTCCGGGCTGCCGCGTACGAGCCCTACATCGAGACCCTGCGAGCCGTTCTGCGAGGCGCCGCCGGGCTGCGGGTCGACCACGTGATGGGCCTGTTCCGCCTGTTCTGGGTGCCGCTCGGCTCGGAGGCGGCAGCGGGCACCTATGTCCGGTACCCGTGGCACGACATGGTCGCGCTGCTCCGCCTCGAGGCGGCGCGAGCAGGTGCTTACATCATCGGTGAGGACCTCGGGACCGTCGAGGACCACGTTCGCGAGGTCCTGTCCGATAGCGGGGTGCTTTCGTACAGGCTCTTCTGGTTCGAGGCCAAGCCGCCATCGGAGTGGTCCTACCAAGCCCTGGGCGCCGTGACGACCCACGACTTGCCGACGATCGCAGGTGTTTGGACCGGACGTGACATCGCTGCCCAGCGCGACGCCGGCCTGGCGGTAAATGAGCAGAGTGGCGGGGAGTTGAGGAGGCGACTTGCGGAGCGGACGGGCTCAGATGACAACAGGCCTCTGGCGGAGGTCATCGAAGCGACCTACTCCGCCCTCGGAGAAGCACCCTGCGCGCTCATTGTCGCTGTCCTGGACGACGCAGCAGTTGTGGAGGAGCGCCCCAACATGCCGGGTACGATCGACGAGTGGCCCAACTGGCGCTTGGCGCTCCCCCTGCCGCTCGAACAGGTGGAACAGGGCGAGCTGGCCGGCGCGATAGCCCGCAGCCTGAGTGCCGCAATGGCCCGAAGCCTGAGTGCCCAGAGCATGGGTGACTGAAACATGAGTTTCGACGACCTACCCGTGCGGCCCCCGGTGGCGCCCATGCTCGCCAAGCTCGCCCGGGAGTTGCCGAGCGGGGAGTACATTTACGAGCCGAAGTGGGACGGCTTCCGCTGCATCGTCTTCCGTAGCGGCGCCCAAGTCGAGCTGGGCAGCCGCAACGAGCTGCCCCTGACCCGCTACTTTCCCGAGCTGGTGCGTGCCCTGAGCCAGGTGCTCCCGCACCGGGCGGTCCTGGACGGCGAAGTGGTCGTCGCTGGCCCTTCCGGGCTCGATTTCGATGCGCTGTCTCAACGGGTGCACCCGGCTGAGAGCCGAGTGAGGTTGCTCGCAGAAAAGACGCCCGCCTCGTTCGTTGCCTTCGACCTGTTGGCAATCGACGATCGCGACCTCCGAAAAGAGCCGTTCCATGAGCGCCGGCGCCTTCTCGAGAGCGCAATTGGCGAAGCGGGGCCATCCCTAGGCGTCCACCTCACACCGGCTACGCGCGACCGCGCCCTGGCCGAGGCCTGGTTCGCGCGCTTCGAGGGTGCTGGCCTCGACGGGGTGGTGGCCAAGGCCGCTGACCTTGCCTACGTTGCCGGGAAACGTGTGATGGTGAAGGTCAAACACGAACGCACGGCCGAGTTCGTAGTCGGCGGCTTCCGCTGGTACCGCGCGTCTGCTGGCACCGGCACTCCTGAGCAGGCCGAAATCGGTTCGCTGATGCTCGGCTTGTACGACGGCGCCGGCGACCTTTCCCACGTTGGCGTCATCGGTGCCTTCGCGGCCGAGCAGCGGCGCCAGCTGGTCGAGGTCCTCGCTCCCTACCGGGTGGGGAGTGAGGGAGGCCCCCAAGGCCATCCCTGGGCGGGCTGGGCAACGGCTGCCGAGGCGACGGGGCCGCGGTTGCCGGGGGCCCGGAGCCGCTGGAACGCGACGAAGGACCTCAGCTTCGAGCTGCTCCGTCCCGACCTGGTGGTCGAAGCTGCCTACGAGCACCTCCAGGGCACGCGGCTGCGCCATACCGCCCAGTTCAGGCGTTGGCGCCCAGATCGCGACCCGCGGAGCTGCACGTACGACCAGCTCGACGCCGTCGTGCCGATGGAACTGGCCGAGGTCTTCGGCGCATCCAACCGTGCTGGGCCAGACGGGACCGGGAAAGGCACGAGTGGCGACGAGCGGTGATTTCGCGGCTCTCACGGTGGATGGCCGCGAGATACGGATATCACGGCCCGGCAAGGTGTTCTTCCCGGACGTCCCAGTATCGAAAATGCAACTCGTCGAGTACTACATCTCTGTCGGCGAAGGGGCACTCCGAGGTGTTTACCGGCGGCCGACGGTGCTCAAGCGTTTCCCCGACGGGATCAACGGCGAAGTCTTCTTCCAAAAGCGCGTCCCCGCCGCGCGGCCCGACTGGCTGCACACCGCGACTGTCCATTTTCCCTCGGGGCGTTCTGCCGAAGAGCTCTGCCCACTTGACGTGGCGCACATTATCTGGGCGGTGAACCTGGGCTGTGTCGATTTCAACCCATGGCCGGTTCGCGACTCCGATCTCGATTGTTCCGACGAGCTGCGCGTCGACCTCGACCCGATGCCGGGCGTGACCTTCGACGATGTCCGCCGGGTCGCCGGCTGCGTCCACGACGTCCTCGAAGAACTGGGTATACCGGGTTTTCCGAAGACTTCCGGCAGCCGCGGGATCCATATAAACGTGGCCATCGAACCGAGGTGGGGCTTCACCGATGTGAGGCAAGGTGCGCTCGCATTGGCAAGGGAAGTCGAACGGCGCATGCCGGAGATCGCCACCTCCAAATGGTGGAAAGAGGAGCGAGGCACTCGAGTCTTCATCGATTACAACCAGAACGCGCGCGACCATACGGTCGCCTCGGCGTACTCGGTCCGACCGGTGCCCAACGCCCGGGTCTCGGCGCCGTTCACCTGGGACGAGCTGGACGCGGTCGATCCCAACGAGCTGACAATTTTCTCGGTGCCGGCGCGCTTCGCTGCGATCGGAGACCCGGCAGCAGGGGCAGACGGCCTGGCGTGCTCCCTGCAACCGTTGCTCGACCTTGCCCGGCGGGACTCCGAAGAACGAGGTCTCGCCGACGCCCCCTGGCCGCCGCACTTTGCGAAAGCGCCCGGCGAGCCGACGCGTGCTCGTCCCTCCGTCCGCCGGTCCCCTTAGCCCTCGCCCCCGCGGGTAGACCGAAGCGGGCGCGGCGGAGGTTCAGCTCCCTTTAGGGCCCGTCGCTCAACAAAGTCGAACGTTGAGAAGGCGGCGCGTACCGGGTGCTGGCACCTGCGCCGGCTCCGGCGGTAGGGTTTGAGTAAGCGGCGGGGCCAACCGCGGTAGGAGGGACTTAGGCAGTGGATGAGGCTCGGCAACGGGTCGGGACGACGAGCAACTGCGCTCAGAGCGCTCTGCTCGTGCCGGTCCCCGAAGCCGAACCGCTGGTCGGAGCGTGGCGGGCCGTCCACGACCCTTCGGCTAGGACGGGCGTCCCGGCCCACGTCACCCTGGTCGTCCCGTGGATCCCCCCGGAGCAGATAAAACAGGAGCACCTCGAGGAGCTGGAGGATCTTGTGGGCGGGGAAGAGGCCTTCGACTACTCCCTTGACCGGGTCTGCTGGTTCGGGGACCGGGTGTTGTGGCTGTCGCCCACCCCGGCTGGCCCGTTCAAGCGGCTCACGAGCGTCCTGGCGGACCGCTTCGAGACCCCCCCCTGGCAGGGCGAGTTCCCCGAGGTCGTACCCCACCTGACGGTCGGCCTCGCCGGGCACGCGGGCGGGAGCTCCCTGTCCGACGCGGCCGAGGACCTTGCCTCGAAGCTGCCGGTGAACTGCCGGGCCGATGAGGTGGACGTCATCTGCGGCGACGGCACAAACTGGGAGACGGTACGCCGCGTGTTCTTGAAGGGCGAGTAGCCAGCCCTACCGAGCAGCACCGTGGAGGGCGACGACCGCCCGCCCCATCGCCCGCCCCATCGCCCGGGCCCTCCCGGCGGATGCACCGTTCCCGCCATGGGCCCATTTCCTGGCGTGAACTGGCGTTTCCCGGCGTTGGCAAATGGGCATTTCTCGGCTGTGGAACGCCCAGAAGGGTCGAACCACACCGAGATGGCGGCAGATCTGGTCGGCGCGTTGGTCGGCGCGTTCGTCGGCATCTCGGCCCAGCACTGAGCAGCTTGGGGGTCGGTTAGAGCGTCGGGGTACGCCGCTTGAGCTGCTCTCCAACGAAGCGGGCGATGACCTCGATAGCCTCTTGCTGCCCGTCGATGAACGAGATGTGTGCGTCGGTGCTGCCACCGTCTTGGGTGCGGTTGCTGGGATAGGCCACGACTACCCGGCCCATGATCGAGATCGTCTCGTCTGTGGCTGTCGACCTGGCTGCGAGACGGACCGTCACCTCGATAGTCTCCTCTGCGCTCAGGTGCTGGCATCCCTCGAGCTTCATGCCCCCGATGGAAAGGTCTGTCACGACCGCCTTATGAACCGGTCCTTTGCTCTGCGGGAGCAAGACCCGGACCTCGGCTGGCAGTTCAGCAAGCACCCTCGGGTTAGGCCGCCGAGGGACGAACATCGGGGAGTCGAGCACCTGGACCTCGGCCGTGTTGCCGCTGGGGTTGGAGCTGACGATGCAGAGCCACTTGTACACCCCCATGTCCAGCGGGATGAACATCTCCACCACTGAACCTGTTTCGAGCGACCCTTCCGGTGGGACTTCAATCAGCTCGAGCGAGATGGTCCGACCGTCGCCGGAGGTGACCTGAGCGGCGAAAGAGGCCGCCGGGGTTAGTTGCAGGCTGACCCGCGAACCGGCGCTCAGCGGTCCGACGGTACGGAGAACAAGCGAAGCCTGAGCCGTGGCTCGCGGCGGCGGGCCCCCTGTCGAGGGTGTTGACGTCTCGTCCGCGGTCGCACCTGGCGCGACAAATGTCATCGTGTTCTCGGCTCGCTCGTCAGGTCCCTGAGGTCCGTTCATGGCATGGGTGCGGAGCGTTGCAGACAACGGGCCGCCGGTCTGCCACAGTTATCGGCGCGACACCGCGCGCGCCTTTAAGGGTGTTCGCAGGTTGCCGACTTGCCTCTACCTTGACCTGGGTCAGCTCCTGGCAGTCCCGTAGGGCTCACCGGCCTCTTCGT
>DATKHZ010000153.1:0-9035 GCA_035509995.1 Acidimicrobiales bacterium
CAGGTCAGCCCCATCGAGTAGCGATGGTTCTCCGCTGCGCACAGCGAGGATGACCGCGATGCGGTCGGCCACCAAACGGCGGAAGGCGAACAGGAGGGCATCGGAGGTCGACCCGTCGACCCAGTGAGCGTCGTCTATTAGGACCAATAGGGGCATTGCTTCGGCGGCCGTGGCCAATAGGCTCAAAGTGGCGGCGCCGACCGCGAAGCGGTCCTCTGCTTGAGGGGGCCGCAATGCGAGCGCTCCTTCCAGGGCCGCCGCCTGGGGCCTGGGGATTCGATCAAGAAAATTGAGCACCGGACGGAGCAGCTCGAAGAGCCCGGCGAACGGGATGCTGGCTTCGGACTGCACCCCGCGTGCCCGCAGGACATGCATGCCTTGCGCTTGTGCGGCGTAGCCCAGAAGAGCCGACTTGCCCATCCCTGGCTCAGCTCGGATGGCGAGGACGCCGCTGTTCCCGGCGCGGGCGCGTTCGAGCAACCGGTCGACCAAGCGCTGTTCCCTGCGGCGCCCTACCAGCATTTGCGCCCAGTCTAGAGGGGGGCCCCCGGTACGAGCCCTCCCCTCACGCTCGAACAACTAGGGGGATGCCCGGAAGCGATCCCGAGTACCCGCTCCTTACCCTTTGCTCGAGGAACATCCATCCCGAGGAGGACGTCATGGCAACTGTGCAGGAGCAACCCATTATCGACACCGACAAGCTCATGAGCTTCGTGTTCCGTGCCGTCGACGAGGTTGGCGCCACTCTCAACACGGCCCTTGTGGTTATGGGCGACAAGCTTGGCCTATACCGGGCAATGGCCGGTGCCGGCCCGCTAAGCCCGGCCGAAGTCGCTCAGCGGAGCGGCGTTGCCGAACGTTATGTGCGTGAGTGGCTGAACGCGCAGGCTGCTGGCGGGTTTGTCGAGTACGAGCCGGACAGCGGCCGCTACACCCTCCCGCCGGAGCAAGCGGTTGCCCTCACCGACGATCGCAGCCCGGCGTTCCTCCCAGGGTTCTTCCAGATCGCCCTCGGGTCTGTCCTCGACTCCCCCCGCGTCACCGAGGCAGCCAAGACGGGTGCCGGGATCGGCTGGCACGATCACGTGGCTGATGTGCACGAGGGCTGTGAGCGTTTCTTCCGCCCGGGCTACAATGCGCACCTCGTTGCCGAATGGTTGCCGGCGCTCGACGGCGTCGTCAAGAAGTTGCAACAGGGCGCAAAGGTGGCAGATGTGGGGTGCGGCCACGGGGCTTCGACGGTGCTCATGGCGCAAGCGTTCCCCGCGTCAACGTTCCTCGGCTCCGACTACCACGACGGTTCCATCACGACGGCGAGACAGCGAGCCGACGACGCTGGGGTGCAGGAACGGGTGCAGTTCGAGGTGGCGCCGGCCACCGGTTTTCCCGGAGGGAATTACGACCTGGTAACCATGTTCGACTGCCTCCACGACATGGGAGATCCAGTGGGCGCCGCCCGGCACGTCCGGCAGTCTCTCGCGCCCGATGGAAGCTGGATGATCGTGGAACCCGCGGCGGGAGACCGGGTAGAGGAGAACCTGAACCCAGTCGGGCGGGCTTACTACGCCTTTTCTACGCTTTTGTGCACACCCTGCTCCCTTTCTCAAGACGTGGCCATGGCACTCGGCGCACAGGCGGGAGAGGCCCGCATCCGCAAAGTCGTTACAAGTGCAGGGTTCAGCCAGTTCCGAAGGGTGGCCGAGACGCCGTTCAATCTCGTCTTCGAAGCAAGGCCCTGAACGTCTTTTCGCGACTCGTTTGGACGGGGATCGTTCAAAAACCGAGCCGCGCGAGGCTGCTCCCGGCTTGGTCTGCCAACCGTTCGACGAACGACATATCCTCGTCCGAAATGAACCGGCCGACGCCCTTGGAAAAGCTAAGCACCCCAAGCAGCCTCCCGTTATCGCGGATCGGGAAGACCCCAGCTGAGCCCACGGCAAGCCGCCGGAGCCGCGCGGCCTCGTCGTCGTCCGCCGCGCTAGCAACTATCACCTCTTCCGGGAAGAACTGGCGCACGGACGGCTGCCCTGTCCTTGCGCACTCCGCGATGATGTCGGTCACGCTGCCGATGCGTTTATGGAGCACCTCGGTTGCATCAGCGACCCAGGTCGGGTCGCGATGGTACGTGGTTAGGTAACGGAGCGTCCCATTTTCTACAAGGTGCACCGACGCCCCTTCAGATACAAGCGACGCTGTCGCCTCAACGAGCTCGCTAACCAATTCGTCAGTGCTGTCGGCCAAACCGAGCTTCCCGCAAGCGTCCTCGAGGGCCCGTTGGCGAGAGGCCAAGCGCTGCGCCGCGTCCCGGCTACCCCACACTGTCAGGTAAGAAGCGACCTCGTTGGCTAATTGTGTGAGAAAAGCAACCTCCCTCCGGCTGAAATCGCGCGCCTTGGGGAACCCGAGGACCAGGCACCCGACCGCCGGTCCCTCTGCGCCCACAAGTGGTACGCAAGCGAGGGCGGGGTCGCTCTCTGATGGAGTCGACAGGAAAATCGGGTACCGGTCGTCTAATTCGGCAAATGTCCGGAACAGGGCGGGACGGCCGGTCCGGATGACTTCGGAGGAAGGAAGGTCCGCCGAAAGCGATACTTCCTCCCAGTAATCGGCGACTTCATTACTGAAACCGAGCGAAGCACCGAAGTTCACCGTCACGTTGTCCTCGGCGAGAAGGCAAAGGGCTGCCCTCCGGGCTCCCAGGTAGGCAATGATGCGCCCGAGCGCATGCAACATCAACTCGTCCTCACCGAAGCCTGGGCGGACGGCCATCGCTGGGTCGCCGCTGCGATGCGAAGGCTCCCCGGCGAGGAGGGAACGCAGTTGCGAAACGGCGTCTTTGCGAGCCGCGTCGAGCCTTTGCCAAGAAGGGCCAGTCTCGGCCGAACCGACGGCGCTGACGGGGAACGGGCAAGCTCGAGGGGGCCTTCCCGCGATCTGGTTCTCCATCTCGTTGCGAAGCCATTGCCGCCAAGCGACCACTTCGCGGCTCGGGGGTTCGGTAAGCAAGAAGCCGCGACGAGCGCCCAGAGCAGACTCGGTGAGGAGCTCAGCGAGCATTTCGAACACCGACGGCATGCCGGCGTCTGCCAACAGGTTGAGGTCGATCAGGCGGTCACCGCGCCTGACGGCTTCCCAGATCGCTCGCCTGACCGGCTCGCGCATGGGAGCAAGCCGGCCCTTTACATGTTCAGCGAGCGGCGCCAACCTTGCAACAACCTGCCGGGCGTCGGGCCTTGCAGCATCACCAGGGCCACCAAGGCTTGCCATCTGGAGCTCACGGAACAGGTCGTCGAAGTGGTCTTCGGACTCTCTCACAAGCCGGAGCGGGGCAGCGACAACCCGCACCGGTCGCATCACGTGGGCCTGCCGCTCCGATAAGCCACGAGCGGCCCCTTGGCCGTCCGCCTCGACAGTGCCGAGCTCCGCCCAGACGATTTTGCCGCCTCCAGCCTCGGGGTACCACCCCCACGCGCTGGCCAGGGCGTTTACGATGGCGAGCCCTCTGCCCGTAGCTGCCGGGGGAAACCACGGGCCTATGAGCTCCAACTGCTGCGGTTCGTCCAGCAGGCTCACGGGCGCCTCGACGGGCTTGGGGGGCGGGATCAGAGGGGCAGGGCTCTCGTCGTGGACCTCCAGGCGAAGCCCTTTGCCGCGGCGGCTTATGACGACCCTCATTTCGGTGCAGGCGTGGAGGACACCGTTGCTCATGAGCTCCGACAGGACCACGCGCGCGTCGTCGAGCAGGTGCCCCGGGCAACGCCATATCCTGGCGACTTCGGCCAGCTTCGCCCGAGCTTGGCTGACGCTGTGGAGATCTGGCGGAAGGCGCAAAACCAGGGCCTCTCCACCAGTCAGCCCGTCGCCCTCGGTAGTGGCGGTGGGCGCCTGGTCCCGCGCGCTCTGCTGCCTGCCCTTCTCCTGCACTCCTTAAAGCATGGCAGCTTGCCCGCCATTGTGAACGAACCGTCCGAAGATGTAGCTGATCCTCCGGCGGCCGGCCGTTACGCTAGGCAACGTGACCGCAACCGAACCACGTCAGGCGCCCGAGCGTTGGAAGTTGGAATGGGCAGACCTTTACAACGAGGTCGTGACTTCGGGCTTGTGCACGGGGTGCGCCGCGTGCATCGTGGCCTGCCCGCACGACGTGCTCGGCTACAACACCTCCGACGGCGTGTACAGGCCCTTCCACCTGGAAGAAGAGCTGGGGCCCGGCGGTTGCAGCCATGGCTTGCGCGGTTGCACGAGCTGCACGCGTGCCTGCCCACGCTTCAGGAACTGGGAGACCGAAGCCGACACCTTCGCCTTCGGCCGGTCCCGGCTACCCGAGGAGCAGTCAGGCGTCGCGCGGTCGGTCTTCCTGGCGCGGGCGATGGACCCCGAGCTTCTGGCGTCCGGTCAGGACGGCGGCGTCGTGTCTGCACTGTTGTTGTGGTGCCTCGAGCACGACCGCATCGACGCGGCACTCGTGTCGGCACTCGAGGGCGATGGCTCAGGCTGGCGCGCAGTCCCAGCCGTGGCGCGAACGCGCGCCGAACTGATGGCGACGGCTGGTAGTCGCTACACCTACTCAGCAAACACGCTCGCCTACGCGGAGGCTGTGGCCGGAGGGGCCGAACGGATAGCTCTCGTGGGCATGGGTTGCCAAGCCTCCGCCCCGGTCGTGATGAGGGCCCGCAAGGCCGGCAAGGTCGGACGGCGGTTGGCACTGTCCATAGGGCTTATGTGCTCGAAGACCTTCGATGACTCCATCTTCGAGGAGTTCTTCGATGCCCATTACGGGCTGAAGAGAGCAGACATCGCCAAGATCAACATCAAAGGCGTGTTCCAGATCTGGTGCCGGGACGGCTCCTACCACGAGGTACCCCTGAAGGAAGGGCACGCCTGGACCAGGGAGGGCTGTAAGTCCTGCCCGGACTTTGCTGCAGAACACGCTGATATTTCGACTGGAGGCATCGGGGAGCACTCCGACTGGACGCTCACGGTTGTCCGGACCGAGCTCGGACAAGAGGTCATCGACGAAATGGTGGCCGGCGGGGCACTCGAGGTCCGGCCCGGCGACGACGACCCGGGGGCGCTGGCGCTCATGGCCAGGCTGTCGACAGTTTCACGCCGGCGCTGGCCGGTCTCCGAGGTAGCGGCCCCCCGGCTTGGTGTGCCCCCGCCCAAGGTCGCCCCGGGCTAACGCGAGGCGCGGCCCTGCCGCGCTCAATCGCGCCCTCGATGTTGCCAGACGGGGCGCCGCGACCCTTCCAGGCAGGCCGACTACCGGAGCGCCGTCGCCGACCTGCTAAGTTTGCAAGCCGGCATGGGATCGTTGATCAAGAAGCGCCGCAAGCGGATGCGCAAGAAGAAGCACAAGAAGATGCTGAAGGCCACTCGTTGGCAGAGACGAGCCGGCAAGTAGGCGCTCAGTTCGCCGGTCAGCCCTCGGCACTATCCCGTAAAACCCGGACGACAACCCGGCTCTGCCCGGGGTGCGCGCCAGGAACGAACCATGTCGAACCGCTACCTGCAAGGACCGGACGTTGCCCTGTCGCGTCTGCCAGGCGGTCCCGCCAGCTCGCCAGTCGCGGCTCCACCTGGAGAGCAGCCGGCTCGAGGTCGTTGAAATTGTCGGAGACCGGCCCGCCCAGGACGTCCCAGGCCTGGTAAACGGCCGACGTGGCGACGCCGAAAGGCGGCACGAGCAATGTGTAAGTGACATTGGCAAGGTCTTCGACTGGTAAAGGCTCGAGGAGCTGACCGGTCCCGCGCACCCTGGCCCGGGCGCCACCGGCGAAGCAGAAGGGGACGTCTGAACCGAGCACGGCTGCCATTTCCAACCCGGCCGTCCCGCTCGCACCGGCCCATCGCAGGACCGCCGCTGCGTCGGCCGACCCACCACCGAGGCCCGCACCGGCGGGGATCCTCTTGACCAAGCGCACGTGCGCCTTACGGCCTACCAATAAGAGGGCCCTGCGGACGAGGTTGGAAGCGTCCGTTGGCACTTCGCCATGGCCGCCGGCGCTTGCACCTGCGTCGACGACCTCCAAGCCGTCACCGTCTGAGAAGTACAGCGTGTCGGCAAGGTCGACCGCGACCATCTCCGCGTCGAGGAGATGGTAGCCGTCCGGGCGTACACCGGTGACGCGCAACGACAGGGTCAACTTGGCGGGAGCCGTCACCTCGGCGACGAGCGAGCCTGAGGCACCCTCGTTCCTCACGACGCTCCCTGGCGACCCACGCCGGCAGCGGCAGCGGCAGCGAGGCGGCCCCAGTCGGCCACCGACAACTCCTCCGCCCTCGACTCCTCGTTGATCCCTGCCTGGACGAACGCTTCCGGCGGGATGCCAAAGGCTGCGAGCGCCCGACGAAGCATTTTCCGGCGCTGAGCGAAACCGGTCCGTACCAGGCTGAACAATTGGGCAGGAGCGACGAGGGCCGGATCTACCGCCGGGGTCCTCCGGCGCTTCAGGCTGACCAGGGCGGATCCGACTCGAGGTCTCGGCACGAAGACCGATGATGGCACGGTCCCCACCAAAGAAGCCTTCGCCCAGTAGGCAACCTTGACTGAGACTGCACCGTACGCCTTGCTGCCTGGGCCTGCGACGAGGCGCTGGGCCACCTCCTGCTGGACCATGAAGAGCATGCGTTCGATCGCCGGGACCTCATCGAGGAGGTCCGCGACGAGCGGGGTCGCGATGTTGTAGGGAAGGTTGGCCACAAGGGCCCAGCCTCCAAGCGACTGTGCCGGCTCGGGCGATGGCGAGGACAACAAGGCCGTCCAATCGAGGCTCATGGCGTCCGCCTCGACGACAGTGACCGCTGCCGCAGGGGCTTTGTCCGCGAGGACCTGGCGGAGCAATGGGACCAGCCACCGGTCCACTTCGACCGCAGTCACAGTTGCCCCGGTCTCGACGAGTGCGAGCGTCAACGACCCAAGCCCGGCCCCGATCTCGACCACGCGGTCACCCGGCCCGACGCCCGCGAGCCGGGCGATGCGGCGGACCGTGTTCGCGTCTGCGACAAAGTTTTGCCCAAGGGCCCGGCTCGGCGAAACCGTGTGGTCCTCCAATAAACGCAGCACCTCTAGCCTTGAAAGAGTCACGGCAACATGCCGGCGATCGGTCCCGGGACCCTGAACGCGCGAAACTCTGCCCAAACCCCCGTATTTTTCGGGCCGTCTGGTCGAGTTTTCGCCGCCATGTTCGCGCCTGGCCGGAGTTTTATATGTTTTTGAAATAAAATTCCACCAGACGCGGGGAATTTCACTGCGCTCAGCCGTCAAGGCGGAAGGCCGCAGCCGCTGCTGCCCAGCTCGCTTCTTCGACCTCACTCACGTCCACGCCTTTGACGGCTGCCACAGCGGCACCGACGAGCGGGACGTACGCCGGCGAGTTCGTTTTCCCGCGGTGCGGCACCGGAGCGAGAAATGGTGAGTCGGTCTCGACAAGGAGCCGGTCGATGGGGCAGAGGGCGGCCGCCTCGCGGATATCGCCGGCGTTCTTGAACGAGATGATCCCGCTGAAGGAAAGCCAGATCCCGAGGCCGAGGCATATCTGCGCCTCGGGCGCGCCCCCCGTGAAGCAATGGAGGACCGTACGCTCAGGTACCCCTTCGGCTCGCAGGATCGCGAAGGTGTCGTCCCAGGCTTCCCTCGTGTGCACCACGAGCGCCAGGTCGTGGCTGTTCGCCAGCGCAACCTGGGCGGCAAAAGCCTCGCGTTGCAGCGGGCGTGGCGAATAGTCGTAGTGGTAGTCGAGCCCGCACTCCCCTATCGCCACGAGCTTGGGCTGGCCTAGCAGGAGCGGCTCCACGGTCGCAACGCCGTTGACTGCGTCGTGCGGGTGGAGGCCGACGGTGGCCCACACCCCGTCGTAGGCCTCAGCAACTCGCAGCGCTGTCGCGGAATGCTCCGCGTCGGTCCCGACGGTAATGATGCGGGTGACACCCACCACCCTGGCTTCCTCGATCGCTTCGACGCCAATCCCTTCGTATGGGATGTGGCAGTGGTTGTCGCACCACACGACGGTGCTAGCCGGACAGGCGCGGGAAAAGGGGCGCCCCTCGCTCCACCGGGAGGCCGCCGGGGTACCCGCCCCACTTGCAGGCGTCGGGGAGCCGGGCCCTCGCCGGTGAGCCGGCAAGCCCGATACGGCGCCAGATTTCGGTCGGGGCCTGGGTGAGGGCAGGGCTGGCCAATACCGCCACGATCCGCAGGATCTCGAGAGCGTCCCCGAGCACGGCGTCGACGGCGGGGCCGGGATCTGCCCGCCAGGGCTCGGCCGCTTCCAGGGCGGCGTTAGCGGCACGGACCAGGCGCCAGGTGGCCTCGAGTGCCTCGCTCGGCGCCACCCGCGCCCAGGCCTGGGAGGCGACAGCGTAGACCTCCTCTGCGAGCTCGGCGAGCGGGCTGTCGGGCCTCGGGGCGGGCCCGATGCCGGAACATTTGCTCCCCACCACGGCGCTCACCCTCGCCAGCAAGTTGCCGAGGTTGTTGGCGAGGTCGGCATTGTAACGAGCGACCATGCCTTCGTAAGAGAACTCGCCGTCGGGCCCGAACGGTTGGTCGCGAAGGAAATGATAGCGGTAGCCGTCCACACCGAAGGTGGGCACGAGGTCGGCCGGGGAAATTTGGTTGAACGCCGTCTTCGACATTTTTTCCCCGCCCACCAGCAGGTACCCGTGGACGGACACGCGCGGCCGGTCGATGCCGGCGGCCATGCAGAGCGCAGGCCAATAAACGCAGTGAAAACGGAGTATGTCCTTGCCGATCAAGTGGCGCACGACCGGCCACCACTTCTCGAAGCGGGCCTCGTCCTGGCCATAACCGACCGCGGTGACGTAATTTATGAGCGCGTCGTACCACACATAGAACACGTGCTTTTCGTCCCACGGGACCCTAACGCCCCAATCGAGCGACGTGCGCGTGACCGAAATATCTTGAAGCCCTGCCTTGATGATCCCGATGGCTTCGTTGCGCTTCGCTTCCGGTGTGACTGCTTCGGGGTTCTCGGCATACCATTCCAAGAGACGGTCGGAGAAGGCCGACAGGC
>DATKHZ010000154.1:0-13909 GCA_035509995.1 Acidimicrobiales bacterium
CTTCATAGCCTTGCCAAGCCGGTCCAGCCTTGCCCCGAGGGTTACAAAGCCCTCACTGCCCCCGCCCTCAGGCCTACCAAGCCCGAAGCGCCGCGCACACTCACCCTTCTTCGCCCGCCCGATAATGCGACAGCCTCCAAACTCGCATAAAACTCGCGCCACGCGCCACGTCACCCCGCCGCCGCCCACGGTCGATCGCCCCAAAAGTGGGCCAGACCGTCCCCTTTCGACCATGGTCGAGCCGCTCGTTAAGCCGGCTCCTCGCCTTGGTGGCGGACCACCACGACAGGGCACGTGGCGTGGGACGCGCAGTACTCGCTCACCGAGCCAAGCAGCATCCCGACGAACGGCCCGTGGCCTCGGCTACCGAGGACTAGCAGGTCGGCGCCCTTGGCAATCTCGAGAAGCGAGCGTGCCGGCGCGCCTTCGACCACCCGGGTAGTTACATGAGGCCCGCCACTTTCCCCGAGGACTTTGCTGATCGCCTCGTCGAGCGTCTGCTTCGCGATGGCAGCCGGGTCATAGTCGCTTGGTAGGGGCAGAGCGACGCCGTAGGTATTGGGGGTGATCTCCCACGTGATTACGGCCTCAAGCGAGTCGCCCGTGAGCTCTGCTTGGTGAGCGGCCCATTGCAACGCGTCCTTGGACGACTCCGAACCGTCCACGCCGACAACAATTCGTTTACCGTGGTGCCTGTGTGCGGGGGCCGTTCCTGCGGTTCCTGTTCCGGTCATATCTCATTGGATGTTAGGCGCCGTGCCTCTGTAATGGGGCGAACGGTCCAACAAAAGAGCGCTTCGGGCCCCTTTGTCTAGGTGTGAGCCGTCGTCTCCATGTCTCAGCCGTTGTCGGCGTCGTCGTCGTGCTTCGCTAGTGCCGCGTACACGGCCGCCTCGGTGCGCCTGGAAAAGCCCATCTTGGCCAAGAGGTTGGAGACATAGTTCTTCACCGTCTTTTCGGCGAGGAACATCTCGGCGCCGATCTGGCGGTTCGTTTTACCCTCGGCGATCAAGTCCAGGATTCGACGCTCCTGCGGGGAGAGCTTGGCGATCCGCTCGTCTTCGGGCTTGCCGCGCAGGCGTTCCATCACACCTGCGGTAAGCGCGGGGTCTATCAACGACTGGCCCGAAGCGACCCCGCGTACCGCCGAGACGAGCTCGGGACCACGGATCTGCTTGAGGAGGTAGCCGCTGGCGCCCGCAAGGATGGCCGAGAACAGGGCATCGTCGTCGGCGAAAGAGGTGAGCATCAGGCAGTGCAGGTCCGGCATGATGGCCCGCAGGTCCCGGCATACCTCGATACCGCTCGCGCCGGGAAGGCGTACGTCGAGCACCGCCACGTCGGGGCGAGTGGGCGGTACCCGAAGCATGGCTTCTTCGGCATTGGAGGCTTCGCCGACTACCTCGAGGTCGTCCTGGGCCTCGAAGAGCTCGCGAAGGCCGCGGCGTACGATCTCGTGGTCGTCCAGCAAAAAAACACGGATAGTCACTATCTGCCTCCGCGCTTCACGTTACCGCCGTGAAGGCGTCTGCGACGCGTAGCAGCCCCGGCCCAGGAGTTGCCTCCCAAACCGGGGCTTGCCTTGCGTAGGAGGGCGTGACAGCCCACCTTGACCTGAAGGCTCTTAAGAGGTGAGCGTCCCTATAGGGGCTAGGCCGCCTACCTTGGTGTCGCTCTTGCCGTTGCCCGCCGAAGAGGCGAACCCGGTGGTGACGAGCCTCGGGATTTCCTCGTCGAGTGGGACCTTGCGGAAGTGCCACAGGCCGAGGCCGGACAGGACCAGGGTGATACCTGCGAAGATGAAGGCGATCACGGAGCTGATCAAAGCGATCTGGCCCATCTGCCACCACCCGTAGGCGTTTAGGAGCATGCTACGAAGGGTGGTCCCCTTGAACACTGTTGCCACCTCGTTATTGAGAGCTGTGGCCTTGGCGCTGCCCGGGGCCGCTGCCATGGCGGCGGCGCTCACCTGGGAGTAGGTCTGTCCGCCGGTCATCTCCTGGAGATGGATGCCGATGAAATGGTTAGCGTACGCCTGTGCCTGAGCACCGGTGGTCAGCTCCTGGCCGGCGTATTTGTCGAGGTAGGGGAGCATCGCGGGGGTGATCTCCGAGAACCCTCCTGGTGCCGGGGTCTTCGCACCGGCGAGCTCGGCCTTGGTCGGGAAGCTGATCTTCTGAGCGGAGAGCTGGGTGCTAACGGAGTTATTTGCATAGCTATAACCCCAGAACAGGAGCGCGCCGGCGGCGAGCAGCACTACAACCATCAAGAGGCCGCCGAAGCTAACAAGAGCGTCAAATGATTTCCTGCGCATTGTGTTTCCTTTCGGTAATTAGGCCCGTAGGGCTTTTCCTCAGTATCCGCCGGCTACGGCAGCACTCCGTAGGGTCTAACGTCCCGCCATCGGCCCTCGAAGGTCACTGCGTGGCCGGCTATAAGTCATTGCGTGGTCGGCTCATAAGTAGTCTCTGTAGATGCTCTTCGTGAGCGCTTCGCCCGAGCTCGACGCGCATGACACAGGCCCCTACCACCCGGAGCGACCCGAGCGGGTCGCTGCTGCGCTGGACGGCATCGAAGCGGCGGGCCTGACAGACGCCGTGGTCCGCCTCCCTCCCAGGCAGGCCACCAAGGAGGAGCTCGAGCGGGTGCATACGGCCGCCTACCTGCAAATGATCGAGGACTTCTGCGCGAGCGGCGGCGGCTCGCTCGACTCCGACACGGTGGTCAGCCGCGGTTCATGGAATACCGCGTTGCTTGCGGCCGGGGGGGCCCTGGCCGCAGTGGACGCACTCGCATCTTCGGGCGAAGGTGTTGCTTTTGTGGCCCATCGACCGCCGGGCCACCACGCAACAGCCGATCAGGCAATGGGTTTTTGCCTACTTAATAACGTAGCCATCGCGGCCGCATCTCTCCTGGCGCGGGGGGAGCGGGTGCTCGTCCTGGACTGGGACGTCCACCACGGCAACGGGACGGAGGCAATTTTTTGGGACGAACCCGGGTTGTTTTACGTCTCGACCCACCAGTCGCCCCTCTACCCGGGAACGGGTGACCCCCGAGCGACTGGAGGCAAAAATGCCCCTGCGCTGAACATGAACATCGCTTTGCCCCCGGGTGCCACGGGCGACGTTTTTCTATATGCGCTCGACGAAATAGTCGCCCCGGCGGTTGAGGGTTTCGGCCCCAGTTGGGTGCTGGTCTCGTCGGGCTTCGACGCCCATGCGTCAGACCCTCTCGCCAATCTGGACTTGAGCGCCGGGGACTTCGCAGACCTTGCCGCGCGAGCCCAGAGCTTCGCTCCCGCACCGGGACGGGTTGTCGTGGTACTGGAAGGCGGTTACGACCTCACGGCAATAAGCCGGAGCGCAGGCTCTGTCCTGGCTGCTTTACTTGGCGAGGATTACCGGCCCGAACCCGCCACCTCCGGCGGGCCGGGCAAGTCGGCGGTCGAACACGCCGGGCAGGTGCACCGCGCCGCTCGGAACGCAGGTTAGCCACGCCGGGGGCAGTCACCCGTGAAGCCCGACGTCCCCTGATCGCCGTCTCGCTGGGCGGGCAGCATTCTGGGCGTGGTTCGGGCCTTCTCGGTGTGCCGCAAGCCCAAAACGTCGCTCCGCTAACGCCCAGAAACACTGAACAACACCCAGAAACACTGAACTACACCCAGAAGCCGGGGACCACGCCGAGAAACCGAGAGCCACGCCGAGAAACCGAGGACCAGGCCCCCGAAAACCTGACGTGGCGACGTTCGGGGCCCATTTCCCGGCTCGCAGCTCTAGGCGCCGGGCCAGTGGCGTGACGCGGGCCAATCGTCGGACGCCCCGTCCGTCGACCCGTTGCCGAAGAGGCCCGGAGGTGGCGTCAGCTCGGCAGCGGCGGTCGTGGTCTTTCGGGCGCTCAGGGCGGCCGAGAGGGCAAGGAAGGCTAGGAGGACCGTGGCGGCCACGTCGGCGTCCCACCAACCAGTCAGGCTCGTAGAGATCTTCAAACCGACGGAGCGCGCCTGCGCGGCGCTCACCCCGAACGCCGTGGACGGCACGGGTTCGCTCAACTGATAGATGGCGGAGATGAGCTGGGAGGACAGGGCGATGACCGCGCCAGCCGTGGCCCACGCGCCGACCGTCAGGGGGTACCAGACCGACCCAAGGACTGCCACGAAGGCGAACCCGAGCACGGTAAGAAGCACGGCGGCCATCACCACGGCTGGCTGGGAGAACGCGTTGCCCTCGGTCACACTGCCCGAGGCATGGAGAGATGGTGCGACGGCGGTCCACTTGTCCCAGCTGGGCAGGTACGACAGGACGACGGCAAAGGTCGCGAGCAGCATGAACAGGGCCGACCGCCTCTGGGGTACCCGGGGCGCCCCGAGAGGGACCGTGCTCGCGGTCACTAGCACGCCGGCGGCGCCGAACCCGAGGCCGGCCAATGCCAGCCAGGCTCCTGCTTCGCTGCCGTCCGACACCTGGAAGCCGTTTGCGATGTCAACGGCGAGGAGGCCGAGTTCGACGGCGCCTAGTCCGGCGCCCAGGGCCGCACCTCCGGGGACGGAAATGCGCGTCAGGACGAGGACCGCCGCCAGCGCCCAGCCGATCTCAAGGCATACGTAGACAGCTATCTCCCACGACGAGGACACAACCGGGTTTGCCGGGAGGCCTGGGTAGGGCGGGAACATCGCGCCAATGTGCAGGCCCAGGCAGATGAGCAACAGCCCGCCGCCCAGAGCTACCTCAGCGAAAGCCGGCCGCGGCGGGCCGATCGCAGTGGTGGCCCATGGCCCGTCAGCCGAGCCAATTACTGCCAGCCCGTCAGTCGAGCCAGTGCCTGCCAGCCAGTCCGAAGAGTACGACGACGACGGCGGGCCAATCGGGTAGCTCGGTCCGGGGCCTGACGAACCCGCCGGCGGTCCCGGTGGGTAGTTCGGTGCCGCTTGGCCCGCCTCGGGCGGCGAGGTCTTGGGCGATGGAGGGGTCAAGCTCACTCTCCCATACTGGCGCGGACCTTAGGTCCCCAGTTCCATCGCGGCGGGCGCGGAGGCCAAACTTTCTCTTAAAGAGACCGCATTAACTGATAAACACCGGCAAAATCGCCGTTGACCTTGTCGGGGATTGGCACCACGCCGCCCAAAGCGCGCGCCCCCCACGCGATCTGGGCGGTGCGTTCGACGATCGCGACGATCTGGAGCACCTTGGAAGGGCTCTGCCCGACCGCGACCATGCCGTGGTTGGCGAGGAGGGCGGCCCCTCGGCCCTGCAGGGCCACGACTGCGCTGTTGCCCACGTCAGCCGACCCGGACATCGCGTACTCCGCGCAGCGCACCTCACCCCCCACGTAGATTGTGAACTCGTCTACGCAAGCGGGCAGCGGCTCGTGGCTACAGGCGAACATTGTGGCCCAGACGGGGTGGGCATGGATGACCGACCCGATGTCGTCGAATGCTCGGTAGCAGGCCAGGTGCAGGAGCAGCTCGGACGTGGGGCTGCGGCCGTCCGCCCGCGAGACAACCTCCCCTTCGGGGTTGACGACGACTAGGTCCTCGAGCACCATCGCCTGGTAGTCGACCGAGGAGGGGGTGCAGACAACGTTGCCGTCGGGGAGCCTGGCGGAGATATTCCCCGAGGTGCCTTCGACAAGACCCTTTCGCAGCATTTCCTTCGCTGTCGCGAGTACCGCCTCGTGTGCTTCGGGGACGCTTCTCACCGTTTTCCCTCCGTGAAAGTTCGGCCGCTCAAGACTTCGGGGTTGACGATATTGAGCGGGACGTCTCCGGCTAGGAGGCGTTCCAGGTCGTCCGCCACCATCTGGGCGCCACGAGCTTCGGTGTCGGTGGTAGCCCCGCCGATGTGCGGTGTGAGCACCACGTTGTACATGGCAAGCAGGGGGTGCCCGGCCGGTAGCACCTCGCCGTCAAAGTGGTCGAGCCCGGCGCCGGCGAGCTGCCCCGAGCGGAGGGCTCCGACCAGTGCGTCTATGTCGTGCAACTTGGCGCGGGCCGTGTTCAAAAAGACCGAGCCGTCGCGCATCCACGAGAACTGCTCCTGGCCGAACAAGCCCAGCGTCTCCGGCGTAACCGCAGCGTGGAGGGAAACGACATCCGCCCCCCGTACCGCCCCCTTTAGGTCGTGGCCGGCACCTTCCACATACGGGTCGTAGACAACCACATCCATCCCGAGGCCCCGGAGCCTCCATTCCAGCGCTTTGCCGACTGCCCCGTAGCCGATGATGGCAGCATTCCTGCCTGCCAGTTCCCACCCACGGAAGCGCTGGTAGGGAATGGTGCCATCGCGGAACACCTCCAGTTCCCTTACGTCGCGGTCAGCAGGCAGGAGCGCCCGGGCAACGGCGATAAGCAAGCCGATGGCAAGTTCGGCGACCGCGTCGGCGTTGCGGCCGGGGGTGCGCAGCACAGGCACGCCGGCCGCCGTGGCCTGCGCCACGGCGACGTTGTTGGGGTCGCCCCGCGTGGCGGCCACGGCGACCAGAGGCAACTCGAAAACTGGCCCGTCTACGAAGTCAGCCTCTACGACTGCGATGTCGGCATCCTCGTGCGCCAACCGCTTAGCCAAGCCGGCACCGTCGTAGATCGTGAGCGGTTTCTGGTCGGTCCACGGCTCGTGGACCACGTCGGCCAGATGTTTGAGCTTGTCGAGGCCCGGGCCGCGCATCGGCGCCGTTACAAACGCTCGGTGACGTTCGCGGTGTTGGTCTGAGGGACCGCTCCTTTCGGGCACGCCTGCAATATTGTCCGAGCATGACCGACGCATCCCAATCCGCTCGGACCTCGGAGCTGGCAGCAGGGCTGGACATCGGGACGACCTCGGTAAAAGCCGTCGTAGCCGACGCGGCCGGCAACATAGTCGTGCGCCGCCGCCTCCCGAGCAAGCTCACGGTCGGGCCGGCGGGCCGTTTCGAACACGATGCGGTGGCTACGTGGTGGGAAAGCCCTCGGGCGTTGCTGCGCGAAACCCTCGATCAGTTGAGGGCCTCCGACCACAACGAGCCGCAAGCGGTCGCAGTCTCGGCGATGATGCCCTCGGTGGCGGCAGTCGATGCTTCGGGCCGGCCCATCGGCGCCGGTCTGCTCTACGGCGACAGCCGGGGTAGGGGTTCTTTCTCAGGCCCCGATGGTCATGCGGCTGACGTGGGGGCACCGCGGGGAGCCGACCCGACTGCGAGTGACGAAATGGCATACCTTGCCGGCTGGGCCGCCGCCGACGTGCCGGGCGCGGCTGGCTACTGGCCGGCGCAGGCGGTTGCCAATGCATCGCTAGGCGGAGAAGGTGTGACCGACTTGGCGTCCGCCTTCGCTGCCGGCACTCTTTTCGGCGGGGGAGGCTGGGACGCGGCGGTGTGCGAAGCCGGCGGCTTTTCACCGGCGCAGCTGCCCAGGGTGGCGGTCTTCGGCGAGCGAATTGGCGAACTCGACCCCGCGGTTCTTGGCGCAGCCGGCGCTTCGGGCAGTGGGATTGCCCTCGGGGCTGGGTCGGTAGACGGGCTTTGCGAGCAGTTGGTCTCGGGGGCTGTACAGGACGGTGACGTGTTCGTCGGGCTGGGTGGGACCCTAGTGGTTTGGCTAACCGTCCCGGGTTGGCCCGAAGAGGTGCCCGGGCTGTGGAGAGTGCCACATTTCGTGGCCGGCAAGGCCTTGGTGGGCGGGGCGAGCACCGCCGGTGGGATGTGGGTCGACTGGGTCGACCGGGCCCTGCGCCCTGACGATGAGACGAACATCGAGCCATGGGACGTACCAGTGTGGTGGCCATGGGCCAAGGGCGAAAGGGTGCCCTTGCACGACCGGTCGCTCCGCGTCGCCTTGGCGGGCGCCGACATCTCACACGGCCCTAGAGCCCTTCGGCGAGCAGCGTGCGAAGCAACAGGCTTTGTCGTACGCCACATCGTTGAGTTGGCTGCAGGCACGGGGACCAGCCCGCAACGCTTTGTCTTGAGCGGGGGGGGAGTCCGCAACAGGGACTGGCTGCAGGCCATTGCTGACGTGCTCGGACTTCCTGTAGTGCCCGTGGCTTTCCCCGATGGCGCGGCACTCGGCTCCGCATTCCTGGCAAGGATGGCCCTAGGGGCCGAGAGCTCCCTTGATGATGCCTGCCGGTGGGCGAGGTGGTCGGCTCCCGTCGGACCAAGGCCCGCTTGGGCTGCGGCCGCCGAAGAGCGCTACTCACGCTGGAAGGGGGGCCTGCCTGAGGCGAGTGCCGGTGGGCCGGCCTGATGCCGGCGAGTACCGGCGAGTGGCGGCGAGTGCCCGGCGAGTGCCGGCAGAGCGGCCGGAGTGCGAGGACCGCGGGGCCCGGTCTTGGCCTTGACGCCGCCTCGAGAACGCCGCTGCTCTCGAGGCGCCGGCGTTCTGGAGGCGGCGTCAGGTTGTTCGGGCGCCGGGGTCGGTTTAAACGAGGGGTCGGCTAAGCGACAGCGGTAGCGGTCATTGCCGACCGTGTGGTCGTAGGGGGGGTGGTAGGCGGGACACCCCCGTCGGAGCTGAGAACTTGCATCCGCTCGACGGCGAACGGGTTGCCGGCGGGGTTGACCGCATTGGAGCCGAGGTGGACCGCAATAGTGGGTGCGAGCGTCCCTGCGATGTAGAAGCTGGCCGAGAAACCGGTCGAGCAATGGGTGGCGAAGTCAAGCCCGTCCACCCAGCCGTAGTTGACGAAGCGGAAAAGGATCGTGCGATGGTTCGCACTCACCGCCACGACGTCATTGCCCTCGACCCGCACACGGTGGACCAGCACGAACCTGCCATCGGTGGTGTGCAAAGTCCCAGCGATGATGACCCTGTTGTGCGGCCCGCTGTGGGTGGCGCGCAGAGCCCAACCTCCATCTGGATCGTGCCACAGGTAAACGCCGTCATCTCCGACCTGGAAAGTAGCCGGGCGGCCCTGGACGGCCTGGGGCCAAGCCCCCTGAACGCAATTGTCTTCCGGCGCCGCCGACGGCGCCTGAGGCACCGGCAAGCCGACCGGGGTCGTGGTGCTTGTGGTTGTTGCACCCGGCACACTCGTGGTGGTGTTCGTTACGACCGGCGGCGGGAAATGCCGGTGCTGGGCAGTCTGGTTTGCCCAAGCGGGGCTAGCGGCCAAGCCCGTCGCAGCCACCACCGCGCAAGCACCGAGCAGGATTTTGGCGGCGCTGGCGGTCGCTGCGGAAGTGGTCTTCATTGTGGTCCTCCTGTGGCTGGGCCGCTTGGCCCCGCACCATCAGTGTCGTCACAGTTGTTGTTCAGGCCGTAGTCAATTTGTGATGATCCTGCGAAGGACTATATCTGGCGGCCCCTGGCGGCCCCGCACCAACCGTTGCGTACCCGACATGAACCCGCGGCCAAATAGCCCCTACGAGCAGCCACACCAACCAGACTAGCGACCGCCGGTCACTTAGCGCGTGTCCCCGCGTTCTCTCGCGTACGTAGTTCTGCGCCGGTCGCTAGGGTGCGTTTTGGAGCCACCCGAAGCTCACGCTCGGCGGGGCCCCGGAGCACGCCACCGAGACACCCGCACGGAAGGACGGCGCGACGATGACCGAGGTGACAGCGACAGCGAGCCGCGATCGAGGCGAACAGGACGCCACAGCCAACGAGCAGCCCCTTTCCGAGACGGAAGCTCATCTGATTGACGCCTATTGGCGAGCGGCCAACTATCTGTCGGTCGGGCAGATCTACCTCCTCGACAACCCGCTGTTGCGCGAGCCGCTCCAGCCCGAACACGTGAAGCCACGCCTCCTCGGCCATTGGGGGACGACGCCCGGGCTCAACTTCATCTATGCCCACATGAACCGCGTCATCCGGAACTCGGATCTCGACGCGATCTACGTGATGGGCCCCGGGCACGGGGGCCCGGCGGCGGTCGCAAACGCCTACCTCGAAGGAACCTACAGCGAGCTCTACCCCGGCATCTCTTGCGACGAGGACGGCATGCGCGCATTGTTCCGCCAGTTCAGCTTTCCGGGTGGCATCCCGTCCCACGTGGCCCCCGAAACCCCCGGGTCGATCCACGAAGGGGGGGAGCTTGGCTATGCGCTGTCCCATGCTTTCGGGGCCGCCTTCGACAACCCTGACCTGCTTGTCTGCTGCGTCGTCGGCGACGGGGAGGCCGAAACGGGCCCGCTTGCCACAGGTTGGCACTCGAACAAGTTCTTGAACCCCGTCGCCGACGGCGCTGTTCTTCCCATCCTCCATCTGAACGGCTACAAGATCGCCAACCCGACGGTGCTGGCGAGGATCGGCGACGATGAACTGACGTCGTTGCTCGAGGGTTACGGGTACGAGGTCCACTGGGTCTCCGGCGACGACCCGGCCAAGATGCACCAATTGATGGCGGCCACCATGGACCGGGTCGTCGAGCGTATCGGTTCCATAAAGCGTTCGGCCAGGGAGCGCGGGGACGCTTCAAGGCCGCGCTGGCCGATGATCGTCTTGCGGTCGCCGAAGGGATGGACCGGCCCGAAGATGGTCGACGGGCTCCCGACGGAGGGGACCTGGCGGTCGCATCAAGTGCCGTTGGCGGAGGTCCACAGCAACCCTGAGCACCGGGGCCAACTCGAGTCCTGGCTGCGCAGCTACCGGCCCGATGAACTTTTTGACGAAAAGGGTTCCCTTATCGCTGAACTGGCGGCCCTGCCGCCCAAGGACGACCAGCGGATGAGCGCGAACCCACATGCCAACGGCGGCTTGTTGCTTCGCGACCTGGTGTTGCCAGATTTTCGACAGTACGCCGTCCCCGAGTCAAGGCCCGGGACGACGCTGTCAGAAGCTACGAAAGCTCTCGGGATGTTCCTCAGGGACGTGATGATCGCGAACCCCTCCAATTTCAGGCTTTTCGGCCCCGACGAGGTCGCGTCCAACCGCCTGCAGGCCGTTTTCGAGGTTACCGAGCGCCAGTGGGAGGCGGGGACGCTTGTGACCGATGACCACCTCGCCCCGGAGGGCAGGGTTATGGAAGTGCTCTCGGAGCACCAGTGCCAGGGTTGGCTGGAGGGCTACCTGCTGACCGGGAGGCACGGCCTTTTCACGAGCTATGAGGCGTTCATCCACATAGTCGACTCGATGTTCAACCAGCACGCCAAATGGCTCAAGGTGACAAAAGACATCCACTGGCGCAGGCCTGTCGCCTCGCTCAATTACTTGCTGTCATCGCACGTTTGGCGCCAGGACCACAACGGGTTTTCGCACCAGGACCCGGGTTTCATAGACCACGTGGTCAACAAAAAGGCCGAAGTTATAAGGGTGTACCTGCCGCCCGACACGAACTGTCTGCTCTCGGTCGCCGACCATTGCCTCCGGAGCCGCCACTACGTGAACGTGATAGTTGCCGGCAAGCAGCCGTCGCTCAATTACCTGTCGATGGAAGACGCGGTCCTGCACTGCACCCGGGGGATCGGGATTTGGGACTGGGCGTCTAACGACGGCGGCGACCCTGATGTCGTCATGGGCTGTTGCGGGGACATCCCGACTCTGGAGACGCTCGCCGCCGTCGACATCTTGCGGCAAGAGCTGCCGTCGTTGAAGGTCCGGGTGGTAAACGTCGTCGACCTCATGCGCATCCAGCCCGAGACCGAGCACCCTCACGGCCTGTCCGACAGGGAGTTCGACAACATCTTCACGACGGACCGGCCGGTGATCTTCGCCTACCACGGCTACCCCTGGCTGGTACACCGGCTCACCTATCGGCGCAACAACCACCCCAATATGCACGTACGCGGTTACAAGGAAGAGGGCACCACCACCACCCCGTTCGACATGGTGATGCTGAACGACCTCGACCGTTTCCATCTGGTGATGGACGTGATCGACCGGGTGCCCTGGCTGGGATCCCATGCGGCTTCCCTGCGCCAGCAGATGGAAGACGAAAGGGCGCGGGCGCGTGCCTATACGCGGGTCGCCGGAGAAGACGATCCCGACATCGCCAGCTGGGCCTGGCCCTACTGAGCGCTGGGCCAAGTGCGTGTCCTTGTGGTAAACGCCGGTTCGAGCACACTCAAGCTCTCGGTGCTCGACGAAGACGACCTGGTGAGCTCCGAGCTCCTGGACGCTCCCAGCGGGGAGGCTGACCAGGGCGCTGTTCGGGAAATTGTGGCCGCGAACAGCCCGATAGACGCTGTGGGGCACCGTGTCGTCCACGGCGGGGGAAGGTTCACTGAGCCCGTCCTCGTCGACGCTGATGTCGTTCGCGCCCTCGAGGCCCTGGTCGACCTCGCGCCTCTTCACCAGCCGATGGCGTTGCGCGGCCTGGACCTTGTGAGCCAGATCCTGCCGGCTGTGCCGGCAGTGGCCTGCTTCGACACGGCCTTTCATGCGACGATCGCGCCGGCAGCCGCGACCTACGCACTTCCCGCTGAGTGGCGCAGGCGTTGGGACCTGCGCCGTTTCGGTTTCCACGGTCTCTCGCACTCCTATGCCTCGCGCCGGGTGGCGACGATGATGGAGGGCAGTGCATTGCGGGTTGTCACGTGCCATCTCGGCGCGGGCGCCTCCCTTGCGGCGGTCCGGGGCGGGTTCTGCGTCGACACCACGATGGGCTTCACCCCGCTCGAGGGGCTCGTCATGGCGACCCGCGCGGGGTCCGTCGACGCCGGGTTGCTGCTCTGGCTGGAAGATCACGAGGGCCTCACGTCGACCGAGGTCACCACCGCCCTGTTGTACCGATCGGGTCTCCTTGGCCTCGCCGGTAGCGCCGACATGCGTGCCGTGCTGGCAGCCGAGCAAACCGGTGACCAGGACGCCGTCCTTGCGATGGGCGTCTACCTGCACCGGCTGCGGGCCGGTATCGCCTCGATGGTCGCCGCGCTGGGCGGCCTTGACGCCCTGGTTTTCACAGCTGGGATAGGGGAGCACTCGGCTCCGGTCCGGTGGCGCACGGCCGATGGCCTTGGGTTCTTGGGCGTCGCCCTCGACGAAGCCGTGAACGAGTCCGCCCGGCCGGACCAGGAGATCAGCGCTTCACGTGCGGCGGTGAGGACCTTCGTTATCGAGGCGCGTGAGGATCTCGAGATCGTTCGAGGAGTGCGCCAGGTGCTCGACGGTTAGACGCGGTGTGCGACGGGGGCCAACTCCACGTTGGGCTGGGCCGTGCAAGTCAGTACGGGCTGGAACATGGCTATCTGGTTTTTCCCCTGGGCCTTGGCGCTGTACATGGCAATGTCGGCGTCGCGCAGCACGTCTTCCACGTCGGTTTCGGGATCGGAAATGACCACGGCTCCGATGCTGGCAGTGACCGACAACGTCTCACCATCGTGCACGAAGCCCTTTCTCAAGCTCCGCAGGGCCCGGTTGGCGAGCATACGCGCATCCCTGTCCGGCGCTAGGACGTCGAAGAGCATCACGAACTCGTCGCCGCCGAGCCGGGCCACCATGTCTGCGTGACGTGCGGCCCCGCGGAGCCGTAACGCCACCTCGGTTAGGACCTCGTCGCCGACGTCATGCCCGTACGCGTCGTTTATCAACTTGAAATTGTCCAGGTCGATGAAGAGCAGGACGATTCGGCCGGGGTTAGTCCGGAGGTTCGCCATGGCGGCGCTCAGTCGCCCCATCAGTGCCAACCGGTTGGCCAGACCGGTCAGGTGGTCGTGCAGCGCCTGGTGTGCCAGCACGGTCTGGACCGCTTTGAGCTGGGTCAGGTCCCGCGCCGCCATGACCAAGCCGGTCACCACGCCGTCGGCAGAGAGCTGTGGCACCATCCGCGCATGCCACCAGATCGTCTGGGCTCCCAATTGCGACGGGAACTCGACCTCATGGGTCTCTTTGCTGTCGACAACGTGTTGAAGCGCGGGCAGTAGCAAGCTGAGTACTTCGGGAGGGCGACCCAGTTCCTCGTCGCTCCGGCCGACGATCTTGTCCGGCGTGGTCCCCAACAGGGCGGCGGCCTTCGCGTTCACCATCTCGTAGCGCAGCTCCTGGTTGTAGCAGGCGATCACG
>DATKHZ010000155.1:0-2833 GCA_035509995.1 Acidimicrobiales bacterium
CAACCCAGGCCCGCCTTGTCAACGACGAACAGGACGTCGCCCGTGAGCTCGATATCTACCCGAGCCCCCGGCGGGAACGTGTAGCCCTCGCTGGCTGGCAACATCGAGGTCACCTCCACGCCGTCGGGGAGCGTCGCCACCACTCGCACCGTGGCCCCCAAGAACGCGGCGCGAGCGACCACCGCCGGCCCGTTGGCCGCTGGGCGGATCCTGATGCTCTCGGGCCTGACCAAAACGTCGACCCCGCTCCCGACCTTTAGCTCAAGACCGCCTCGAGTGGGCACCGCCAGCCGGGAGCCGAGGACATCGATGAGGCCTGGGGCTGCCACTTGGCCAGGGAGCCGGCTGACCGAACCGACAAACTCAGCGACGAATTTGGTGCCCGGCGTGGAGTAGACCGCCGACGGTGAGCCGAGCTGTTCAAGCCGCCCGGCCCGCATCACTCCCACCCTGTCGGCCATCGACAACGCCTCCTCCTGGTCGTGGGTGACAAACAGCGTCGTTATCCCGACCTCAAGCTGGATCCGGCGTATCTCGTCTCGCAGCTGAGCTCGCACTTTGGCGTCGAGAGCCGAGAGCGGTTCGTCCAATAGCAATAGGCGAGGTTGGACGCACAGCGCCCGAGCCAGGGCGACGCGCTGTTGCTGACCCCCCGAGAGCTCATGAGGGTAGCGGCCGGCCAGGCCGGTCAATCCCACCAGGTCGAGCAGTTCGCCGGCCCTCTCCCGCCGGCGGGCAGGGGGGACCCTGCGGACTTCGAGGCCAAAAGCTACGTTTTCCAAGGCGTTCATATTGGGGAACAGGCTGTATGCCTGGAATACCATCCCCAAGTTGCGCCGGTGGGGTGGCACGTTGGTGATGTCGTCTCCGCCTACAAGCACGCGGCCCTCGTCGAGCTGCTCCAGGCCCGCCACCGCGCGCAGCGCCGTGGTCTTGCCGCAGCCGGACGGCCCGAGCAGGGCTACGAACTCGCCTGGCGCAATAGAGATCGAGAAACCATCGAGCGCGTTCACTTTGTCAAAGGTGCGTCGGCAGTTCACGAGCTCGACGCCGACCCCGCTCTGGTTGGCGGCTGTCAGTCCGTCGCGGGTGGAAGTTGGTGACGTGGTGGTCATTCAGCTCTCCCCTTGGTCTTCAAGAAATCGCTCCGAGCGGCTCGTCGGCGGTGATCGGCGGGGCATCGGCCTCCATACCCGACCCCACCAGACCACCTCCAAAAGCTCCCGATGTGCGCCTACGGCGGCCCGACCCCGCCAGCGCCAGGCCCACCAGCAATACCCAGGTGACCACGAGCGCTGCGATCGACAGGGCGACCGCTACATATGGGTTGTTGCCCTCCACCCCGACCAGCCAGACAGGGAACGTGTTAAAGCCCATGATGCTGGCAATTGCGAACTCGCCCAAAGACAACGCCACGGTGAGGAAGGCGGCGGCCAGGATTCCGGAGCGCAGGTTGGGCAACAGCAGCCGCGCCAGCAGCCGGCCCCAACCGGCCCCCATGGAGCGGCCTGCGTCGACCAGGGTACGCAAGTCGATGGACCGCACGCCGGCGTCGATGGCCCGGTAGGAGTAGGGCAGAGCCAAGATCACGTAAACCAACGCAAGGATCACGGGCTTACCCGTGAACCAGTTGGGCAGGCTCCGGTAGGCGCCCAGCACACCGAGGACGATGACTACTGAAGGAACGCCCAGCGGCAACAGGCTGATGGCGTCGAGCACCGCCCGCCAGCGCGGGAACCGGAGGTTGACGAAGATCACTGTCGGGACCAGGAGAGCGAGAGTTACCGCCATCGACCCCAGAGCCACTTCGACGGAGGTGAGCAGGCTGGAACCCAACCCAGGCTCGGCTAAAGCTTGCGAGTACGCCGAAAGCGACAGGCGCCCGTCGTAGCCCGCTTCAAGGCTGAACTGGACAGACGCGGCCATGGGCAGCATGAAGTAAAGGGCCACAAGACCCAGTACGACCCAGCGGAACGTGGGCGACCGTCTCACCGGAGCCACTTGGACGTCTTGCGCTGCACGAAGACGTACAACGTCCCGGCGGCTGCAACTATGACGATCATGCCAAAACCGAGGGCGTCTCCGAGGTTGGCCTGGTTGGCCACCACGTTGCCGGCGAGCAGTGATCCGATCTCGATCGGTACCAGAGGGACCGAGCCCGTAGTCAGCGCTTCGGCGGTGGCATAAGCCGCAAACGCGTCCATGAAAAGGACCATGAGCGTGGCTATGAAAGGCGGGGTGAGCACAGGCAAGCCCACCTTCTGCCAGTACGTTCGGCTGTCGGCTCCCAGTGTTGCCGCCGCTTCACGCCATTCCCGGCGCAGCGCCTCGACCGGAGGCAGCATCAGCAATATCACCAACGGCACGAGGAAGTAGAGGTAGACCACGACAAGGCCGCTGAACGAGTACAGCGTCCAGCCGTGGTTGTACGGGCTCAAGCCGATGTCAGCGAGCAAATGGGTCGCGATCCCGGCGTTCCCGATGGTGGCAATAAACGCAAACGCCAGTGGCACTCCACCGGTGTTAGCGAGCACGCCACAGGCGGTAGTGACCAGCCTACGCAGGACCATGCTCGGAGAGCTCACCAGTGCCACGGTCGCCACAAGGCCGATGATGCCGGCCAGCACGGCGCATGTGCCGGAGAGCTCAAGGCTTACGACGTACGAGTGAACCCATGGCTGCTGCGAAGACAGGACGGCGGACAGGTTGGACAGGGAAAGTGCACCATTGTTGTTCCTGAACGCCTCGACCATGACAGTGCCCGCTGGGACCGCCAGGAAAAATACGATGTAACCCAGGAACGGCAACAGGCCGATCACGGCGAGGTACCGGC
>DATKHZ010000156.1:0-3749 GCA_035509995.1 Acidimicrobiales bacterium
TGCCTTCATCAGGCCGTAAGTTATCGCCTAAAAAGTCCTTTCGGCTAGCTGACTTTCGTCCAGGGGTTGGTGATGAAAATGAAGCCATTTAGTTGGGCCGCCGCGTTGACGGCCTGAAAAGTGAGCTGCCCTCGGAAATAGCTCCACTTGAAGATGAAGTTGCCCAGTGCAGCCGGCCCGAACGTGATGAGGTCGCCTTTTACGGTGTACGTGCCGCTCGCCGGAGCACAGTCGCCACGACCGGCCAGGCTCAATGGTCCCACCCCGACTACCGGCCTTTGTTGGAATGGGGTGCATGGGCCCATCCATTGGTCGAGCCAACCGCCGTTCTTGAATGTGAGACGCTCGGTGTGGGCGTCTTGAGCTGCGTAACCCCCCGAGACCATCTCGGCTGCGCTGAGAACGCTGTCAAACATGCCAGTCGGGAAGGGCCGGGATTGAGCCGGTGCAAAAACAGGTGGGGGATTGGTACAAGAGGGCAAGGTGGCGACCCCGTCGCCTTGGCGCGCTTTGAGCGCCTCGATCTCGACGATGGCCCGTTTGGTAGCGGGGTCCCGTTCGAGCTCGAAATAGACGGGCGCAGCGGCTCTTTCCAGGGCCGCCAACTGAGAGGGGGTCGCGTCCACCACGTCGAGGCCCTGCCCGCACAGTTCTTTCAGCTCGGCTTGCTCGTCACTCGCCGGGTCCGCCTGAGCCACCGTGGCCGCGGCCGCGCCTACCAGGGCGGCCCGGTCGGCCGGCGTCAAGTGGTCGAACGTTTTTTGCGTGATGGCTATCGTCTCTGTCTTGCCGAAAAAGTCCACGTTGCCTGAGAGGTATTTCGCTTGCTGGTTGTACCCGTTGTTGTTTATGTCCAGCGTGGAGCTCTCGATCCCCTGGAGCTTGCCGGCACTGAGCGCGGGGCCGACCTGGTTGCAGTTGAAGCTCGGGCTCGGGACCGCGCCGAGGGCCTGGAGGTCGAGCGCGGTCGTTGGAGACGTAGGAAAGCGCATGTGCGCGCCGCGGAAATCGGCCAGCGAGACCAGCGGGTGGACGCCGAGAGGGCGCCGCAGCTCCATCGGCACGAGCCCGAGGCCTACCAACCCGTCCGTGCTCAAGCTAGCCAGCATCTGTTGGGCAATTGGGCCGGAGGTGACTGCCCGCAGCAGTGGGTAGTTGTCGACCAGGAACGGTGCCTGCAAGGCGCGGAACGAAAGCACCCTGTGCCCCACCCTCTCCCAGGCGCGCGACGGGAGGTACCCCATTTGCACCTGGCCCTGTTTCAAGGCTTCCACAAGGAGCATCTCGTTGAGCGGTACACAGCTGTTGTACCCGGGGGACACAACCACGGTCAATTGCCCATGGGTGCGTTGCGACACCTGCTCCGCGAAATAAGTCGGCCCCGGCAAAGGGGCGTCGGGCGTCTCCATGACGAGCGTCACCGGCCGTGAAGGGGTGTTGGTGCCTTCCTTGTCAAGGCCCGTCGCGTTCCCACATGCGCCGACGAGTACCGAGGCCGACGCGAGGGCGGCCCATAACAGTCGAGCCCGCCTTGGCGCAATGCAAGTATTGGATCTCATTGGCGCTCTCCCAGAGGTGTAACCCGTCTACATCTAATTGCGGAGATAAGCAAGGACCTAATTGCGGAGATAGGCAAGGACCGCCAGGACCCGGCGGCTGCTGGCGGCTGCATCACCGAGCCCAAGCTTCATGAAGATACTGTGGACATGGCTCTCGACCGTTTTCGGGTTCAGGTAGCAGATCTCGCAGATTCGTTGGTTGGAGTGCCCCTCGGCCATAAGGGCCAGGATTTCCTTTTCCCGCCGGGACAAATCGTCCAAAGGGCCGGGCTCTCGTGCCCTCTTGAGAAGGCGGGTTACGATCGCCGGGTCGAGGACACATTCACCGCGCATGAGGCGGCGCAAGGCGTCGCTCAAGACGCCGACGTCCGCCACTCGCTCTTTTAGTAGATAACCGGAGCCGAGCGGGTGCTGCTCGATCAGATCGGTCGCATAACGGAGGTCCAAGTAGCTCGACAGCAAAAGCACCGCCGTGCCCGGGTAATGTTCTCGGATTTCGATCGCAGCCCGCACACCCTCGTCGGTATGGGTCGGCGGCATTTTTATGTCGACCAGGGCCGCGTCCGGACGGGTGGAGGCCACCAGGTCGAGCAAGCTTGGGGCATCCTCAGCTTCTCCCACGATCTCAAAGCCGCGGTCGGCAAGCAGTCGCGCCAGCCCGGCGCGCATCAGGGCCATGTCCTCTGCGACGACTACCCGCATGGGACCTTCGCTTCCACCACGAGCTCGTCACCGTTGTGGGTGGTCGCTAGCTCTCCTGAAAGAGCGGCCAACCGGTCAGCGACATGCTGGAGCGCGGCCTGTGCCTCGGACGGATCCACCCCGACCGTGGATATCTCGACACGGGCCTCCGTTTCCCGCCCGCCGATGCGCACCGTGACGGGCGCCAAGCGGCCAGAGCGCTCTGCCAAGGCGATGCACTCAGCCACCACGCGGTACAGGGCAGCGTCCACCACTAGGGGCCGGTCCCGATGGGCCAGGGTCTCGACTCGGAGGGGGACGAGGGCGCCCTCGGCAAGCTCGCGGGTGGCTCCGGCCAGGCCTGCTTCGCTGAGTGAAACTGGGTGGATGCCGTGGGCGATGGCGCGCAAGTTGTCGAGGGCCTCTTGGAGCCGCGCCCTGGCCTGCTGGATCCTTGCGCCGTCGCCGTGCAGGAGTGACAGGGCCATCGAAAGTGCGATGAGGCGCTGTTGAGCGCCGTCATGCAGGTTGCGCTCCAATCGTTGCCGCTCGAGGTCGCCCACCTCAATTATGCGCGCCCGTGACGCCGCCAGTTCGGCTAGCTCGGCCTCGAGGCGAGCCTGCAGCCAAGCGTGTTCGAGCGCCAGTCCCGCCCCCGATACCGCTTGCGCTACTCGTTCTGGCGAACGGGCCAAAACCAGTGCGTGACGCAGCTGGGCAACGACATTCCCATGTCTGGTGACACTGGCGATGGCCACGCCTGCTGCGGCAGGAGGTGCCGCTCGGCCGTCCGCATAGATAAGCCCGCCGTCAGGGCGTGTGTACACAATCTCCAGGGACGGGTCGCCGAGCGTCGCCGCGAGGGCGTCGCGGAGCCTACCCGGCGACGGTTGCGACCGCAGGACGATCGAGGCCACCCGCTCGGCCAAGTACCGAGCTCGTAGAACGGAAAGTGCGAAGCCGACTGAGGCGGCGAACAGGACAGCACATTGGGCTAGCCAGAGCGCGCGTGTTGTAGCGTCGATCACCAGCGTCGACTCCTCGGCGTCATAAGCCAGCAATGCTGCTCCTAAAACGGCCACAGCTGCGCCGCCGAGCTGGAGTACCCCGTTGGGCTCGCTAAGCAACGCTCGTAGCCGGGACGCTCGGCGCAGCGCCAAAAATCCGAGACAGGCGCAGGCCAGTGCGGCCACTGCTGTACCGACCTGCACGAGCCCGTTATAAAGCCCGGGATCGCTGTGAAGGAGAACGAGGTTCGTGGCGCACTCGAAGCAACCGTTTTGGACCGGGTTGAAAAACAACGCCGGCCCCAAGCCGAGTACCAGCGCGGTAGTAATTACCATGCCGACGATAAGGGACCGGACCAACCGGCTCAGGTCGGGGCCCGAGACAGCGAGGGCGGTTGCACCAGCTAGGACACCTGTCATCGAGCCGCCGACCAAGCCAGCCGTGAAAAACACTGGACCAGCGCGCCCGGGCAGCGGCAGCTGCTCGAGGAAGAGGGCCAAG
>DATKHZ010000157.1:0-3619 GCA_035509995.1 Acidimicrobiales bacterium
GGCTTCGGATCCCTCTGACCCGTCGACCATTTATCACGTTGCGATCTCTCTCGGCGGGCACCGCACGGTGCAGGCGACCGAGACTGGTCAAACGGTAGAGGTCATATCGACTTGGGCGCCCGGGTTGGTCCCCCTCGCAACTCAGCCTTAAGCACTGTCGCTGCGCCACTGCTCCGCTGCCCTCGCGCCCCTCTCGGCCCATCTCGGCGTGGCTCGCCCATCTCGGCGTGGTTCGAGGCTTCTCGGGGTGCCACGAGCCCGGATACCCCATTCGCCAACGCCCAGAAGCACCAATTCACGCCAGGAAACCCACCCACGACCACGCCAAACGCCAGGAAACCCACCCACGACCACACCAAACCCACCCTCCCTGAGGAACAACCGTCGCTCAGGCCCATTGGCCCCTGCGTTCGAGCACTTCTTTGAGGACGGTAGGCCTGTCGGTCATTATTCCGTCCACGCCGAGGTCGAGCAGGCGGTCCATTTCGGCTGACGCGTTGATGGTCCATACGTGCACTGCGAGGCCAGCCCGGTGGCAAACACGGACGAAAGCGGCGTCCACGATCGTTATGGGCCCATCCCGCGGCGGTACCTGTGCTGCGACGGCATCGGAAGAAACGGGCCAGAAGCTGGCTACCCTCGCTGCGAGAAGGCTCGCCACCGTCCATCGGCCGGCGCCGGTGGCCAGCTCGGGCCCGAGGGCAGCCCGCGCCCGCGCCGCCCGCGAGCCGGAGAACGATGCCACCAGCACCCTGTCCACGGCGCCCGTTCGCCTGATCGCCTCGACGACCGGGCTGATCGCTTCTCTGCGTTTCACATCGATGTTCCAGCGAAGCTGAGGCCACGTGCCGAGGAGCTCCTCCAGCAGGGGGAGCTCGCGTCCGTCGGCCAACTTGCGCGTACGCACCTGGGCCCAACTCAGCCTGCGCAAAACCCCTGGGCGGTCCGCAACTCGGTCGAGCGATGGGTCGTGAAGGGCGACAGCAACTCCGTCTGCCGTTGCCCTGATGTCGGTCTCCATGTAGCGGTAGCCCAGCGAAACCGCGTGTTCGAAGGCGGCCCAACTGTTCTCGGGCGCCTCGCCTGCGCCTCCGCGGTGGGCGAACGCGAGCGGCCCTGGGTGGTCCAGATAGGGAGATCTCGGGGCCATTGCGCCCCAAAGTTAGAACCGATGGATATCGGCCCGCTGGCAGGGTACGGTTTGGCGGTGAGCGACACGGACTTTTCCTCGGCCCGCCTGGTCCCAGTTGCCGGATCCGACGGTTGGCTTGCCCGCTTGCCGGGCGCAGTCGTGTGGGTCCCCGGGGACGGGCAAGATGAAAGAGAGCTGGTAGCGGCCTGCCTGACAGCGGCGAGCCCCAGCGAGCTGCTTGCGCGCACGGGGTCCCGCCTGGTCGACCCGGAGACGACACCGCTGCCGGCTTTCGCAATTTTGGCCGGGCGGGACGACGGGCTCGTCGCCATCGTGCACGGGCCCGTCCAAGTGACCGTTGACCAGGACGGAGACGAGCGGACGCTTTACGGCGGCGAAGAAACCGGGTCGTGGCTAAACCGCCACGTGAAGGGTGCGAGGGCGGCCTGGGCCGGCAGACGCGGTGACGAAGACGACCTAGCGGAGCTCCGCGACGGTTTGGTACGGGCAAGCGGGTTTGTCCTGTCCTGGCGCAGGAACAAATCTTCGCCTCGCCAGACTTCCCAGAGGGGGCGCAAGGTGGTCGAAGACCCGGCGCCAGCTGAGATCGGAGAGCCACTGGAGCTCACAGAGGAGCACGTGAGCTCTGAGGCAAGCTCCGGTCCGGCCGCAAGCTCCGCCGCCGTGCTGTCGGCTGCGGTGGCAATCAGTTCGGACGGCGCTGATGGCGTCAGCTCGTACGTCGCCCCTGTCGAAAGTGACACCTCCTACGTTGGGGTTGTCGATGGCGGTGCCTTCCAGGCCGGCGTCCAGGACGCAGACAGCCCGACGGTTGTCGACCAGCCAATTGTCGTCAATGGCTCGCCGTCTCCGCTTGTCAAGCTCACCTGGGACAACGGCGAAGTCAACGAGCTGACGGGAGCCGCACTCGTTGGGCGCGACGTGGCCCTCGACGAGGCAGTCTTATCGGGCGAACTGGCCGCTCTAGTCCCGGGCGGCCAGAACGACAGCATGTCGCGGGTCCATGCCGAGGTGCGCCCTTCCATGGGCGACATCGTCGTGGTGGACAGAGGCTCTACCAATGGCACCTTTGTCTGGGACGACGCCGCCAAGGCCTGGCACCGCCTCTCCCCCGGTGACCCGCACGTCGTGCACCCCGGGGCCGTTCTTGCCTTCGGAGAGCGCACCGCGACCCTCGAAGCCATCGCCGTGCCGGCGGTATAAACGGGCCTGGTGACCGCGGGCAGTGATGGCGCCGGCGCTGGAGCGCCGGGTCTTACCAGCACTTTTTCCACCTATCGGACGTCCCATGTTAAAGCTTCGCTGAATTGACCGGTGCGCCGGCCTGTGGAGCCCTAGGGTGCTGGTTATGGCTGACAAGGAGCACTTTGCCGAGCAGGCGATGGGCTATATGTCCTCCCTCTACAGCGCGGCGCTCCGGATGACGCGCAACCCGTCAGATGCCGAAGACCTGGTCCAGGAGACGTACTTGAAGGCGTACCGGGCTTTCGGGACCTTCCAAGAGGGCACGAACCTGAAGTCGTGGCTTTACAAAATCCTGACCAACACCTTCATCAACACCTACAGGTCGCGCCGCCGCCGGCCAACCGAGACCGAGCTGGACGAGGTGGAAGACCTCTACCTGTACCACCGGCTGGGTGGCTTGGAAGCTGCTGCGGCTGGCCGCAGTGCAGAAGACCTGGTCCTCGACCGTCTCACGGAAGCCGAGGTCAAGGACGCAGTCGAGTCCCTGCCCGACGCGTTCCGGTTGGCCGTTGTCCTGGCAGACGTCGAGGGGTTTTCCTACAAGGAGATCGCCGAGATCCTGGATGTGCCGATCGGTACTGTCATGAGCCGGCTGCACAGGGGAAGAAGGGCGCTCCAAAAGGCGTTACATACGTTTGCGGAGCAAAGGCGTCTCACCGCTCCGGCAGACGTACCGAGCTAGCTGCCCGAAACATAACGATCGAGAAGAGAATGGACCGCGAGGAACCGGCGAGCACAGGGCAACGAGAAAGCGCAGGTAGCGACGCCTACGGGTATGAGCTGTCGACATTCGGCCGTTCGGTGTCGGACCCCTGCCAGGACGCGATTGCCACTCTTTACAGTTTTCTCGACGGCGAGCTGACGTCGGAGAGGCGGGAGAGGATCCAGTACCACCTGGAAGAGTGCTCCCCATGTTTCGCGGCCTTCGGTTTCGAAGCTGAGCTGAAAGCGGTCATCGCGCGCAAGTGCCGGGACGATGTGCCCGATTCTCTACGCCGACGTGTAGCCGAAGCTCTGCGAGCCGAGGACGTGCCGACTTGAATAGCACCGAAGGCTTTCGGGTAGATGGCCTTGCGTCTGGGAAGGAAGAAGGCTTAGCAAGCGTTAGTGGGAGATATGAGCGAACGATCACTCGGAGGGCACATGATGAGCGGTGGGGAAAGGCCGTCCAAGTCATTTGGGCAGGACCGAACTTGCCGCCAAGCCGGCTGCAGCACCAAA
>DATKHZ010000158.1:0-13311 GCA_035509995.1 Acidimicrobiales bacterium
CCGAAGTAAGGAGAACTCCGTCGGCGTTAGGTGGACGATCTCACCGGCTTTAGTCACCAGGCTCATCTCCAAATCAACGACCACGTCGCCGACCTCTATGCGCAGCCCCGACGCTTCTACGGCTTCGGCAGGGCGAGTCCGCCTGAGGGTCGCGGTAATGCGGGCCATCAGCTCCTCGATGCCAAACGGTTTGGTGAGATAGTCGTCGGCGCCATAGTTGAGGGCGGCCACCTTGTCGTGCTGGCCACCGCGAGCCGACACGACAATAATGCCAACGGAGGAACGCTCACGCATCTGACGGCACAGCTCGAAGCCGTCAGCATCTGGGAACATGAGGTCAAGCAGGACGATATCTGGGCGTTCGGTTTCCAATAGCTGGAGGGCGCGCGACCCGTCGGGGGACAAGCAGGTGTCGTACCCGCGTACGGTCAGGTTGCTGCGGACGAGATCGACGATGTTCGGGTCGTCTTCTACCAGGAGGGCTTTGGTCCGCCTCTCCACGAGCGTCACCTCGAGCCCGGCGGTAGGCACAGGTCTACCCTCATAGGACCGCGACGCAAAAACGTGGTGACCATTCCGTACCCTGTGCTCCCCTGACCAGGGTAGCCCCTGAGCGGGCGCCCCACAGCTGCGGCCTCCGGGCAGCTCCCCTCAGGGAGAGCTCAGCGGGCGCTGGCTAGCGCCAGGCTGGCGTAGCTGTCGAAGTCCCCGTAGCTTTCATCGCCGAAGCTTTCGGTGTAGCCGCCCGCGTCGGCAAAGCTTTCGTCGGCGAAGCTCTCGTTGTCGAAGCTTTCGTTGTCGAAGCTCTCGTTGGCGAAGCTCTCGTTGCCCAGGCTATTTACAACCCGCAGGTCGGCTTGCCTCAGGGCGTGAGCAGGGACGTATGTCGCAACCGGTGGCGCGGCCTCCCGGAGCGGAGCCCGCAGCCGCGCTGGCTCCTCGGTGGCCGACCGGTCGGCGTACACTGCCGGCCAGGCAGCAGCGACTGACGGTTGAACGGCCACGACGTTGCGTCGCGCCGGGCCTGCCCCAGTGCTCGCCCGCGCCGCCCTGACCAGGAGGGATACGTACGAGGCCAGGGCGAGGTCACACACCAACTGGGCCGCCAAAACAAGGGTCGACCGCGTCAAGAGAGCCGCCGCGATGGTCAGCAAGACGGCGCCCACCAAAACCGAGAGCGTGTCTCGGCGCCGGCGCCGCAGCTGAGCCCGCTTGTAGCAAAGTGCAACCGCGGCATAAGGGGCGGCCGCGGAAGTGGTCGCGGGGGTACCAAGCCGGTAAGCGGGGACCACTGTTGTAGGGGTGGCATGTTCCAGCACCCGCAGGGCGCGACGGTAAACGCCGACAGTGTCTGCCCTCGCAGGCAGCCGGGTCCAAAACCAATAGACCAGAACGACGACCCAGAGGCACGCAACCAAAAACTCAGTTCCCATAACGCAACTCCCAGGAAGACCGCGAACCCATTAAACGGACGGTAGCCCCCGCAAAACCCGAAATGGTGGATACTAGTGGCTTACGGGCAACAACGCACTGCCAAACAACGGCTGCCAAGCCGTCCTCAGTCCTCGAAAGCCGAGCTGTTGCCGCCGATCAACCCGTCTATTTCCTCCTCGATGGGCAGCGCCCTACCCACCTCAGTTGTCCCGGAATTCAAAACAGTGGCGGTTTCCCGCCGCCAATGCCCACTCCTGCCGCCAGTTTTTTCCCATAAGGCTAGGTCGCCAATCACCATCGCACGGTCGACCGATTTGCACATGTCGTAAATGGAAAGCGCCGCCACGGCACAAGCCGTGAGAGCTTCCATCTCGACACCCGTCCTATCGACAGTCTCGACCTGGGTCTCCACCTCGACGAAGTCGTCGCCGATCGTGAAATTTATCGTGACGGCGCCAACCAAAAGGGGATGGCACAGGGGTATGAGATGAGCCGCCTGCTTGGCCGCCTGGATCCCGGCAACTCGAGACACGGCCAAGACGTCGCCCTTGCTCACAGCGTTGCTGGCCACTTTGGAAGTCGTCTCGGGCTGCATATGGACCCGGCAGCGTGCCATGGCCCGCCGGTGCGTGGGTTCCTTGGGAGTGACATCGACCATCCGAGCACGTCCCAACGGGTCAGTATGGGTCAGACCGCGCTCAGGCATTAACGCGATCTTACGTGAAGTGACGAGGCGGGCACATAAACGCCGGCTCCGGGTGCCTGGGGCGAACGCTCAGCCGCCGATCTGGCTCATGCTTCGAGCAGGCCGTACGAAGTTGACCTTGCCGATCGAATGGCCCGCCCACTTTGTGGCAACTTCTGCCATGATCGCTTCGGCGAGGTCGTCGTCGGTGCCGCCGCCCCGCATGACCGAGCGAAGGTCGCGCTCACGGACAGCAAAGAGACAGCTCCGTAACGCTCCCTCCGCCGTCAGGCGCACCCGGTCGCAGTTGGAGCAGAAGGGGCGGGTAACGCTCGCAACGACGCCGACGACGCCGGCCCCGTCAAGGTAGCGGTAGCGGTCGGCGGGTTCTACGCCGCGACCTGCGGGCGCGAACGCTCCTTCCGGGGGTTCGGGCACGATGGGCTCGAGGGGGTACACCTCGCCTATCCGGTCCAAGATCTCTTTCGCCGGCACGACACGATCGGCTGACCACTCCCCGGCACCGTCGAGCGGCATGAACTCGATGAAGCGCACTTCCACGCCGCGTTCGCGCCCAAAACGAGCGAGGTCAACCACTTCGCCGTCGTTGACCCCTCGCACCAGCACGGTATTGACCTTGACGGGGCGCAGGCCAGCGTCAAGGGCTGCATCGACTCCTTCGAGGACCTGGGCCAGCATGTCCCGACCCGTGATCGACGCGAAGCACTCGGGCCGCAAGGAGTCGCAGGAAATGGTGACCCTGTGCAGGCCAGCCACCTTCAATGGCCCTGCCAGGCGGCCGAGGGTCGCCCCGTTTGTGGTCATCGACAGCTCCACGGGGAACCGGGCGAGGCGGGCGACCAGGCTAGGGAGCTGCGCCCGCACCGTCGGTTCGCCCCCGGTCACCCGGACCGAAGTGATGCCGAAACGTTCTACGAAGACCTTCGTCACCCGCTCGATTTCCTCGAAGGTAAGGACCTCGGCACGAGGGAGCCAACGCATGTCTTCCTTCGGCATGCAGTAGGTGCAGCGGAAATTACAGCGATCTGTCACCGAGATCCGCAGGTCACGGGCTTGGCGCCCGAAACCGTCGATCAGAGGGACCGGCACGGTTCAGTCAATGCTGGGCCTTTTATGCGGCCGAGAGTCGTCCCTGGCCAGGTGTTCTACCAGGAACCTGCGGAAAGGAGGGCCGATGTCCTCGCGTTCGAGGGCCAGCTCAACAGTCGCCTGCAACCAATCCAGCTTGTTGCCGACGTCGAAGCGACCGTCACGAAAGGTCCAGCCATAGACGGGCTCTCGTTCGGCGAGGGCCTTGATGGCGTCGGTGAGCTGGATCTCCCCGCCGCGGCCCGGCTTGGTCGCAGCAAGGACGTCGAAAATCTCAGGGCCGAAGACATAGCGGCCCATCACCGCCAGGTTGGACGGCGCCTCGTCAGGCGCCGGCTTCTCCACGAGGTCCTCCACCTGGACGAGGTTGTCGTGCAACGGCTTGACGGCTGCGCAACCGTAGGAGGAGATGTCTCGGGGAGCCACTTCTTTCAATGCCACAACGCTGTGGCCGTAGCGTTCGTAGGCCTCGAGCATCCCCGCAAGGATGCCAGCTCCGGGGTGCATGATGTCGTCGCCGAGGAGCACCGCAAAGGGAAGATTGCCGACATGCTCGGAAGCCACGAGGACTGCGTGGCCGAGGCCCCGCGGCTCGCCTTGGCGAACGTAATGGATATTGGCCATCTCGGCGATGCTGCGCATTTCCTCGAGCTCGGCTTCCTTGCCGCCTGCCGCAAGGTAATACTCGAGCTCAAAAGACCGGTCGAAGTGGTCCTCCAAGCTCCTCTTGCCGCGCCCTGTGATGACAAGGATGTCCGTTATCCCGACGGACACTGCCTCCTCTACTACGTACTGGATGGCCGGTTTGTCAACGAGGGGCAACATTTCCTTCGGCTGGGCCTTCGTAGCCGGGAGGAAACGGGTACCAAGGCCGGCAGCTGGGATCACGGCTTTAAGAACTGGTTGCGCCATGCGCGGGGCTCCTTGTCAGAGGTCAGACCTTTCGCCGTGCAGCCATCGGCCGATATAATTAGCACTATAACCCTCCGAGTGCTAATGAAAGGGCTGCTTCATCCATGCCAACCTACGAGTACGCCTGCAAGGCATGCGGCGAGCACCTCGAAGTCGTCCAGTCGTTCAAAGACAATGCCCTCACCGAGTGCCCCGCGTGCGGAGGGCCGCTGAGAAAGGTCTTCGGCAACATCGGCGTCGCGTTCAAGGGAAGCGGGTTCTATAAGACCGATAGCCGGTCGGAGACGGGCAAGGGTGCCCACAAGGCCGGCGAGCCCAAGACTGCGGAAGCGGGCGCCGCCACCAAGTCCGAGGGCTCCAAGTCCGAGGGCTCCAAGTCCGAGGGCTCGAAGTCCGAGGGTTCCAAGTCCGAGGGCTCCAAGTCCGACGGCTCCAAAGCCGCCCCCGCCAGCAATGGGCCGAGCAAGTCTGGCGGCAGCTCCTCCAAGGTCGCTGCGGCCTCGTAGGCGCCGGCGGGGGCCCCCATTTCAGATCCCGCTGAGCGACATCTCGCCAATGGCGAGGGTCACGCCAGCGGAGTGGGCCGGCAACCATTCGAGGTCGTTGCCTATGACGTCGACCCCGAGCAGCATCCGCTGGATGCTCGAAGCTATCGTCGCCTCCCTGACCGGGGCGCCCAGTTCCCCGTCATGGAACAACAAGCCCTCAGCACCGACGGAAAAATCGCCGCTCACTGGGTTTACGCCGGAGTGCAGGCCGCTCACGGATTGCACCAGGAGCCCGTCACCGATCTTGGCGAGCACTTCGGCGGCGCTCAGCTCGCCAGGCAGTAGGTATATCGCCCGGGTGCCGACACCCGGCGCGCTCTTGTAGCCGGCGCGCACGGCGCTCGCAGTCGAGGAGGTGCCAGCGCGGCGAGCCGAGGTGCTGTCGTACAGGAAACGTTGCAGCACACCTTGCTCGATCAGCGTGTTCCGCCGGCATGCGAGGCCCTCGTCGTCAAAAGAGGCGGCCCCCCAGGCGGCGGGCTCGGTCGGGTCATCAACGAGCGTGACCCCCGCCGCGGCCACGGGCTGGCCAAGGCGGTCTGCAAAAAGAGAGACGCCCTTCAACACCATCTCCCCGGAAAGCACCGATCCGAGCAGGCCTAGCAGCTGCGCGCTCACGCGGGGTTCGAAAACGACCGGGAGGTGAGCCGAACGGGGTTTCGTCGCTCCAAGCAACCTCACAGCACGCGAGACCGCATCGCCGGATGCCTTCGAGGGGACGAGCTCGGACGGTGCTCGGCCCACGGTGTAGCCGTAGGCGACTTGGCTGTCCACACCCTCACCAGCAACGGCGACGGCTGCGAGGTAGCACGCCGTTGACCGATCGGCGGCCGAGACACCGAGAGAACTGGCAAGGGCCATCTCGCTCGACGAGTCACCCCAGTTGACGGTCTCTACCTGCCTTATCCGGGGGTCGCCCGCACGCACCTCCCGCTCGAGCTCGAGCGCCGCGTTGACCTTGCGGTCGGTCGAGCAAGTCGCCAGCTCGTCGCGCCAAAGGTCAAGCACAACCGGGGTCGAGCCGTCAGGTTCGGGAAGCCCCACCCACGGCTCCGGGCTCGAAAACTCGGCGTTGTCGCGCGCTTCCTGCAAGGTTTCGGCTATGACATCCTCGTCGAGGGAGCCCGCGTACGCGAAGCCCTGACGCCCGCCAGAGACCACCCTGATGCCGGCCCCAGCCGAGGTAGCCGACGACAGGGACTCGACCTCGCCGTCATATACCGCGACCTCGGTTTCGGTGCCGCGGGACAGGTAGACCTCTACGGCTTCGCCGTCGCGGGACCAGCCGGCGACGCGAACTGCCAGTTCCAGTAGCTCGCTCAACGCGCAGTCCCGCCAATCGTCAGCGCCCGGACCCGCAGCGTCGGCTGGCCCACACCGACGGGGACACCCTGGCCTTGCTTGCCACACGTGCCCGGCCAGCCCATCGAGAAGTCGTTGCCGATGACGTCGATGTCAAGAAGAGCCTGCGGACCGTTGCCGATCAGGTTCGCGTCCCTTATGGGATCGGTCAGCTCGCCGTCTTCGATCAGGTAAGCCTCGGTCATACCGAACACGAAGTCGCCGGTGGCCGTGTTTACCTGGCCCCCGCCAAGCTTGGCGACGTAGACGCCGCGCGGGGTCTGGCGAATGATCTCTTCTGGGCTCTCTTCGCCGTTCATGAGGAAAGTGTTTGTCATTCGCACCATCGGAAGGTGCTGGTAGCTTTGGCGCCTGCCGTTGGAGGGCGAAGGACGACCCTCCTTCTTGGCCCGCATCCAGTCCCACATGTAGTCGGTGAGGATCCCATTTTCGATCAGGACGTTCCGAGAGGTGGGATGGCCCTCGTCGTCGATGGCTAGCGCACCCCACTCGTGGCTCATCGTCCCGTCGTCCACGAGCGTGACAAGCGGGCTGGCCACCTCCTCGCCCACCCTTCCGGTGAACACCGAGACCGCTTTGGCAATGTGGTCAGCCTCCAGGCCGTGGCCGCAGGCCTCATGGAACAGCACTCCCCCGCTGCCCGCCTGGATCACGACCGGCATCGTCCCCGAGGGTGCGGGCCGCGCCCTCAGCTTGAGCAATGCGCGGTCTGCTGCCGAGCGGGCCAGGCCCTCCACGTCGTAGCGGTTGAACATCTCGAAGCCCATCGTCAGCCCGACTGCCTCTCCGCCCGTTTGCATCCCTGTGTCGCCGTTGGCGACGACGTTGGCACCGAAGCGAACGCGCACCTGGTCGTCTGTGGCGAAAACGCCTTCGGAGTTCGCAACCAGGACCTGACGGCGGCTGTCCCTGTAGTTTGCGTTCACCTGGCGGACAGCGCCCCCCGAAGAACGCGCGGCGACGTCGGCCCTGCGCAACAGGTCCACCTTCTCGGCCTTGCCAACGCTGGCCGGCAGAACCTCGACCGGCGACGGGCTGCTGGGGGCGGAACGAGACAGGGCCACCTCGCGCACCCCACCCCCCCCGCCGCGCGCCGCGCCGGCAGCGACTTCTGCCGCGGCAAGGAGCCCTCGTTCCGAAAGGTCAGCTGTATGGGCGAAACCGGTCGTATTGCCCACGACGACCCGGATCCCGGCTCCCCGCTCTCGGCCTGAGCTGATGTCCTCGATGCGCCCATCGTCAAGCGCGACCACCGACCCTCGCCGGTCCTCGGCGAAAACCTCGGCGAACTCGCCACCTGTGGCCAGGGCCTCTCGCAGCACCCGGGCTACGACGGCTTCATCGATCAAAGCTGGAGCGCTTGGGGTTTCGGTTGCAGTCATGGTGGAGCCCAGGGTACTTGGCCCCAGCCAACATGCGTAGGTGCTGAGGTAGCCGGTCAGGGCGTAGACCCCGTCGGCGTAGCTGCAGGATGGGAGCAGTACCGCCAGCAGGAGACACGAGGTACCGTTGAGGGGTGCTGCTGGAGACGATCAACGGGCCGAGCGACCTGCGCCGGCTCGACCTGGAGCAACTGACGGCCCTGGCTGCTGAGATCCGGGAGTTCATCGTGCAAGCGGTGTCGGCGGCGAACAGCGGGCATTTAGGGAGCAACCTGGGGGTCGTCGAACTGACGCTCGCGGTGCACCGGGTTTTCAATTCGCCCCGTGACAGCTTGATCTGGGACACCGGGCACCAGGCTTACGTCCACAAGCTGTTGACGGGCCGCCGGGAGATGTTCACGACCCTGCGGCAGGCTGACGGCCTGTCGGGTTACCCCTCTCGGGCGGAGTCCGTGCACGACTGGGTTGAGAACAGCCACGCGTCGACGGCCCTTTGTTACGCTCACGGCCTCGCGGCCGCGGTGGCACGGAGCGCCAACCCCCGCCGCCACGTCGTCGCGATAGTTGGCGACGGAGCCCTTACCGGCGGTATGGCATACGAGGGCCTCAACAATTTGGGCCACAGCGGCTCACGCGTCATCGTGATATTGAACGACAACGGCCGCTCGTACGCCCCGACCGTCTCGCGGCTTTCAGAAAGCCTGACCCGGATAAGGCTGCACCCCGGTGTCAGTTCCGCCAGGCGCCGCATCGAAGGTGCCGTCCGCGAACTTCCGGGCGTGGGCAACCTTGCCTATTCGAGCCTGCAGGGTGTTTATTCGGCGATAAGGGAGGTAATAGAGCCGCCGGCATTTTTCGAGACACTAGGCGTGCGCTATGTCGGCCCCCTCGACGGCCACGACATTGCAGGTTTGGAACAGGCCCTCCGCCAAGCCGCCGCCCATGACGGCCCAATCGTCGTGCACGTCCATACTCAAAAAGGGCGCGGCTATGGCCCAGCGGAGGAAGACGACGAAAAACGCCTGCACGACGCGGGTTCTTTCGACCCTGCCACTGGCCCGACCGCATCGTCGAGGGCCCTCAAGGGCTACACGCTCGCGTTCAGCGAAGCGATAACCGAAATAGGCGAGCGCCGAGGGGACGTCGTCGCAATTACGGCCGCAATGCCCGGGCCTACGGGCTTGCTGCCTTTCGAGCAGCGGTGGCCCGACCGCTTTTTCGATGTCGGTATCGCTGAGCAAGCGGCTGTAACCTCGGCAGCGGGCATGGCCATGGGGGGCCTGCGCCCAGTAGTGGCGGTTTACTCGACGTTTTTCAGCCGGGCGTTCGACCAGGCCAATCTCGACGTAGGGCTTCACGGGCTGCCGGTTGTCTTCGCTCTCGACCGGGCCGGTATCACGGGGGACGACGGGCCAAGCCACCACGGGATCCTCGACATGGCGCTTTGTTTGAACATCCCGGGCATGACCATTTTCGCTCCGTCGTCGGCGCAAGAGCTGAAAGTCATGTTGGGAACGGCGTTGGAGCTATCGGGCCCTGCCGTGGTGCGCTACCCCAAGACCGCTGCCCGCCAAGTCCCGGCGGGCCAAGTCGGGAACGGTCTTTGCGCCCGGCTGGTGCGCACAGGCGACAGGTCGGTCTGCATCCTGGCGGTTGGCAAGCTGGTCGAAGCCGCTGAGGAAGCCGCCGCGCTTCTCGCTGGAGAGGGCGTTGAGGCGACGCTATGGGATGTGAGAGTGGTGCGCCCGCTCGACCCTGCCATGATCGCCGATGCCGGGCGGCACAGTTTCGTTGTGACGGTCGAAGACGGGATCCGCAACGGCGGGGCCGGTAATTTCATCGCTGACGCTATCGCTGACCTCAACGCCAACCGCCAGAGCCCGCCGGTGCTAAGGCTCGGGGTGCCCACGGCGTACCTTCCCCACGGCAAACCGGACCGGATCCTCGGCCAGCTCGGACTGGACGGCCCAGGGATTGCGGCCTCGATCTTCAAGGTCATCGAACGGGTACCCGCGATGCAGTCCCCCGGCGACCTCCGGGTCGAAGACATCCCTGTGGAAGTCATCCCCGATGAGCCTGCAGGACAGGTAGTGGAGCGATCAGGCCTTCAGGCAGACGCAACCAGCCGAGGCTGAACGTCCCGGGCCTGCCGAGCCTCACAGTCGCTCTTGTGTGCTGAGACATACTGAAATATAGTGAGATCAGCGGCACCCCTCTTCCCCTCCTGCACCGTCGTTCGCCTGGAGGTCCACATGTACCCGCAACTTTGCTTTGCCCCAGATATCCTCCACGTCCGCGCCTGGCCTGACGAGGTCCTCGACAAGCTCGGGTTCGACCCGCGGTCGGAATACGTCGAGGACTACTGGTTGGGAATCCTCGGCCCCTCGACGGTGTGGCTCCTGCGCCGGCTCGCGGCGGGCTTCGAGTACAGCCCTCCGGGCTTTGACCTCGACCTGGCCGAAACGGCGCGATCGCTCGGCCTCGGTGACCGCAGCGGGCGGCACTCCCCGTTCGTTCGCGCCATCAACCGCACCGTCCAGTTCGGGCTCGCCCGCCTCACGGGCCCGGAGGAGCTTTCCGTGCGGCGGCGCCTCCCCTCCCTCAACCGCGGCCAGGTCAACAGGCTTTCACCTGCACAGCAGGCGCGCCACGCCGCATGGCAGGAGGAGCAACTGCGCGCCCTCAGCGCCGAGCAGGCCATGGCGCATTAGTCTGGCGGCCCTAGGCCGGATCGTAAGCGAGGCCGCACAGTCGTAAAGGAGGCGGCATAGCAGCTCACGGTCCTGAGACGAGCACCCCGCCCAGCATCCCGCCCAGCATCCCGCCCAGCACCCCGCTCAGCATTCAAGGCTGGGTGGTGCGTTGCGCGACGGCTCCCCCGACCTGGGCCTGGGAGGTCGCGGGGCCTCCGGGCGCGCCCGCCGTGCTGCTCGTACACGGCTGGATGGCGACGGCAGCCCTGAACTGGTACGGCTCTCTCGATTTCCTGGGGCGGTATTTCCGCACGGTCGCCCCGAACCTGCGGGGCCACGGTCGTCTCGGCCGCGGAGCTCCGCCTTTCAGCGTCGAAGGATGCGCCGACGACCTGGCCGAGCTCATAAAGGGCCTCCCCCTGGAGAAGCCCATAGTGATCGGCTATTCCATGGGCGGAGCCGTCGCGCAGGTGCTCGCAAGACGCCATCGCGAGCTGATCGGCGGGATCGTGCTGTGCGCGACGGCCGCGTCGTTCGCAAGGCACCCGGACCTCCGACCCTTGGTACGGGTCATCAGCAGGATCGGGGCCGCCGGCTCGAGGAGGTATCCCGATGCAGCAGCGGGCCTCCTCCACTGGCAGATAGCCCGTCATGACCGTGCGGCAGGGACGCGTGGGCAGAGCCCTGCGGGCGACGCTGCGATAGGCGAAGCTGCGATAGGCGACGGTGCAGTGGGCGACGGTGCAGTAGGCGACGGTGCGGTAGGCCTCCGCGGTGCCCCAGGCGTCCCTGGCGCCGCCGCCCTCGATGGCGCCGTTGGCCTCGATGGTGCCGCAGGCCTCGATGGCGCCTCGGGCAGTCCCGGTCAGCCCGACTATATGGAATGGGCGATGACGGAAAGGTCAAAGTCCGACTTGGCAACCTTCATCGAGGCAGGCGCCGCGCTCAACGCCTACGACAGCAGTGGTTGGCTGCCGGAACTGGAAGTGCCCGCAGCTGTCGTCATTACGTCCCGAGACCAGACGGTTGCGCCATGGCGCCAAGAAACCCTTGCGGTGCTGATCCCACAAGCCCGACGCTACGTCGTCGACGCCGGCCACGATGTCGTAGTCGCCGCACCCGACCTCCTCTTGCCAGTGCTGGTGAACGCGTGCCGGGAGTTGGCGCAACGTTAGGCCCGCATGCTCAACGGAGCGAAGCGGACACGTCCCGGGCCGCCTCGACCACGAGGGACGCGTAAAGCTCGCCGGGCGACCGGGTAGTCCGTTCGATGGGCCCGGAAACCGAGAGTGCCGCCACCAAAGCACCGTCCAGGTAGACCGGGGCACTCACCGAGGCCACGCCAAGCTCTCGCTCTTCGACGCTCTCGCTCCATCCTCGGGCCAAGGCGTCGGGGTCGGCGGAGAGAACCCGCCCCGCTGAACCTTTGTCCATCGGCAACGAGGCCCCGACCGCGACGATCGTGCGGAGGCTGTGCGGCGACTCGAGCGAGACAATGCAAACCCGGCTCCCACCTTCGGAAACAAAGAGCTGCACACTTTCACCCGTCGCATCCCGCAGCCTTTCCAGCGCCGGGCCTGCCGCCTGGGCGAGACCGAGGCGGCGCTGTCCCGCGAGGCGGCCAAGCTCGACGAGCCGCCCTCCGAGCCGGTACGAGCTATCGGGTCCTTTTTCGACTATCCCATGTGCGACTAACGCCGTCGCCAGACGGTACGTCGTTGCTCTGGGGATACCCGTGCGCTCGACGAGCCCGGCGAGGCTGAGCGGCCCTGCCGCGGCGAGGCTATCGAGGACGGCAATAGCCTTGCCGAGGGAGCTAGCCCCCTGTACACTGTCTCTCATAGCGAGATATTATCCCACAATGTGAGACAACCACAATTGTGAGAACCAAACAGAATTGACGGCAGCGACAACGCGAGACGATCGGGTCTTGAGGGAGGCGACGTGAGCAACACAAGCTCGCCGGCCACTTTGGCCGAAAAGGTATGGCAGCGCCACGTGGTCCGCTCCGGCGACGGGGAACCAGACCTGCTTTATATCGACCTACACCTGGTCCACGAGGTCACATCGCCACAGGCCTTCGATGGCATCCGCCTGGCCGGGCGCGGGGTGCGGCGGCCTGAACTCACTGTCGCAACCATGGACCACAATGTGCCGACAACCCGGCTCGGCGAGCCCCTGAGCGACCCCATTTCGGCGCGCCAGATGGAGGTGCTAGCCAGTAATTGCGCCGAGTTCGGGATCAAGTTGTTCGCAATGGGCGATGTCAATCAGGGGATCGTCCATATCATCGGGCCTGAGCTCGGCCTCACTCAACCCGGGATGACGGTGGTTTGCGGGGACAGCCATACCTCGACCCACGGTGCTTTTGGGGCGTTGGCCTTCGGTATCGGCACGAGCGAGGTCGAACACGTCCTGGCGACCCAGACGCTCCCTCAGACGCGACCCCAGACCATGGCGGTAACGGTCGACGGTGACCTCCCCGCGGGGGTTATGGCAAAGGACATCGTGCTCGCGATAATCGGCCGCCTAGGCACCGGTGGGGGGATCGGCCACGTGATCGAGTACCGCGGCTCGGCGATCAAGGCGCTGTCGATGGAGGGCAGGATGACCGTCTGCAACATGTCGATCGAGGCGGGTGCCAGAGCTGGAATGGTTGCGCCGGACGATACGACTTTTGCCTACATCGAGGGGCGCCGGTACGCGCCGAAGGGGCACGATTGGGAAGCCGCCCTGGAAGACTGGCGCTCGCTTGCAACTGACGAGGGTGCCCGTTTTGACAAGCACGTCCAAATGGACGCGAGCTCCCTTGCACCCCACGTGACTTGGGGCACCAACCCCGGCCAGGTGGTGCGGCTCGACGAGGCCGTACCCGACCCGGAGAGCTTTCCCGAGCCCGCGGCCCGAGAATCGGGCGAGCGCGCGCTGGCTTACATGGGTCTCCAGGCGGGCACGCCTATGCGAGAAGTCAAGGTGGACACCGTATTTATCGGGTCGTGCACCAACGCCCGGATCGAGGACCTACGGGTTGCGGCGGCCGTCCTCGAAGGTCACACGGTTGCTCCAGGGCTCCGCGCACTGGTGGTACCGGGTTCGGGCCAAGTTAAGATCCAGGCTGAGAAAGAAGGATTGGACAAGGTATTTATCAAAGCCGGGTTCGATTGGCGCAACCCCGGCTGCTCGAT
>DATKHZ010000159.1:0-3570 GCA_035509995.1 Acidimicrobiales bacterium
TGCAGCGATTAAGGCTGCAAAGGCAAAGGGTTTTCGCGTGGCCACAAATACCACGTTCTTCAGCACCGACTCCCCGCGGACGGTGCAGGAGGTCCTTGACTTCCTCAACGACGAACTGGAAGTCGACACAATGATGATCTCACCCGGGTACGCCTACGAAAAGGCACCAGATCAGGTCCACTTCCTCGGCGTCAACCAGTCCACCAAGCTATTCAGGGAGGCTTTCGCCGGGAAACGCAAGCATTGGCGGCTCAACCACAGCCCGTTGTTCCTGGACTTCCTCGAGGGCAAAGTCGAGTTCGAGTGCACGCCATGGGGGATCCCGTCGTATTCGGTGTTCGGTTGGCAGCGTCCCTGCTACCTGCTCGCCGACGGTTATACCGAAACGTACAAGGAGCTCATCGAGACGACCGACTGGTCCAAGTACGGGCGAGGCCGCGACCCCAGGTGCCATAACTGCATGGCCCACTGTGGCTTCGAGCCAAGCGCTGTCCTGGCGACTTCGGGCAGCATGCGCGAGTCGCTGCGGGCGCTCGTTAACGCTCGCTAGCGCCCGTTGTCGAGCCCCCGGTCCCTGTCGGGACTACGCGTGCTCGTAACGGGGGCGTCCAGCGGTATTGGCGCCGCGGTCAGCACGCTCGTGGCTGCCCGCGGTGCTCGCGTGGTCGGCACCGGCCGGTCACCCTCCGCTTTGAAGCTGGCCCCGGCCGGTGCGCTGGAAGCGGCGGTCGTGAGAGATCTGACCGAACCGGGAGCGCCGGCTGAGGTTGTCCAAGCTGCGGTCTCAGCCCTCGGCGGGCTCGATGTCGTTGTGTCCAACGCGGGCGCCGGGTGGTCCGGTCGCTTCGAGACGATGTCGCCGGCGGACATCGATACCGTGCTCGACATAAATCTCCGCGCGCCCATGCACCTCACCAATGCCGCGGCGCCCTACTTGCTGAACAGCGAGGCCGGCGGTCAGCTTGTCCTCATCGGCTCGATCGTCGGCCTCGTAGGCGTAGCTGAAGAAGTTGCCTACGGAGCGGCGAAATACGGCTTGCGGGGCCTTGCGGACGGGTTGCGGTCGGAGTGGGCTCGCGACGCGGCTGGCCGGCGAGCGACCGTCACTCTCGTGAGCCCCGGCGTTGTCGACACCCCGTTCTTCACCCGCCGGAACCAGCCGTACGAGCGCGCCTGGCCAAAGCCAATGCCCGTGAGCAGGGTGGCCCGATTAGTCGTCAGTTCAATCGAGCACCGGCGCGAGGACGTAGTAGTGCCGGCGTGGTTGCTATTGGCAGGACGGCTCAACGGCGGCGTGCCGGCGTTGTACCGTTTGCTGGCCCAGATCCCTGACCGTACAAGGCGATGAACCCAGGTGGACGAAGGCGGCCGACCCCGCGCTGCCTCGTCCTCTAGGCTACGGCTCGTGGAGCCCGCCGGTCCGGACAAGACCAACGAGGTCGTCGAACCAACTGGTCCTGCCCTGCCAACTGGTTCTGTGCTGGTGGTGATGCCGGCGTACAACGCTGCTCGCACACTGCGCGACACATGGCGGGCGATCCCCGCCGACGTCGTGACCGAGGTCCTCCTCGTTGACGACCACAGCATCGACGCGACCTTGGAAGTGGCCTCGCAACTGGCGATCCGCACCCTTGCCCTCCCCCACAACGTCGGCTACGGCGGCAACCAGAAGGCTTGTTACCTCGAGGCTCTCCGCATCCGCGCCAACATAGTTGTCATGCTGCACCCCGACGGCCAGTACGACCCAAAGATGATCCCCCGTATGATCAAACCGCTGTTGGACGCTGAAGCCGACATGGTGCTCGGCAGCCGGATGCTGAACCCTGGCGGCGCGCGGCGCGGCAAAATGCCCCTTTACCGCTTTTATGCGAACCATGCGTTGACGTGGGTCGAGAACAAGGTGATGGGCACGTCGTTCAGCGAGCTCCACACGGGCTACCGGGCGTACAGCCGCCATTTCCTGCAGACCGTGCCGTTCTTGCGTAACTCGAACGACTTCGTCTTCGATACACAGGTCATCGCCCAAGCGGTCGCTTTCCGCCAGCGAGTTGTGGAAGTGGCGATCGACACGCGCTATCACTCGGACGCCTCTTCGACGTCCATGAGGGCGAACATCCGCTACGGGCTCGGCACTCTGGCCGTCATGGCCAGCTACGCCCTCCACAAAAGCCACATCTGGCGGTCCAGGCTGTTCAGCCCCTGACTCTCCGGGCTACGGCCAATTGTGGTCGTTGGGTATGCCGGGCTTGACCCGGTGCAATACCAGGATCCCGTCGTGGGAGAACACAGGTTTGAACTCGGTTTTCTCGAGCGCCTCGTAAAGGGGTGTTTGCGAGCCGGTTAGGTCCGTGTTGAGGACCAACCAGTCCACCTTGGCCGGGTTGGGCGGGTTGTCAGTGGTACCGCAGTGGGTGGAAGCTGGTGTCGCGCATTGAAGGCCCCAGTTCGAGATCACCCATGGCGTAGGGAACTCGTAGACCAGCACCCTGTGGGTCATGTGGCTATCAATATCGTAGGTCGCTGAAACAGATGCGTTCTTTGGCACCAGAGCAATCGCCTGGTTCGCATACTGGTCCTTGGGTTCGGGACCAGCCCACACCCCCGTGTGGAACTTGACGCTGATGGGCGAAGGCGACCAGGCCACGTTGCTTGCGAGCGCGGCGGCGAACACGAACGCGACCATAAGCCGCCTCCCGCTCTGTGTGCGCCCTTGGCGTCCACAAGCTTCGACGGTGGCAAGGAATATCGCGGCGACTACGATCGACGTGTAGTAGTACTGGATGTTGTTGGTGTAACCCTCAGTCGACAGCGTGTTCACTAGCATTTGCGGTAGCCCTATAAGTAGGACTGCAGGTTCCAAGAGCGCCACCATCCCAACAGGCCATAACAGTTTGGCGTAATAGGTGAGGTTGGTCGAGGAAACCAGGGTCGGCACCCATCTGCTGGGGTGAAAGAGCAGCGTGTCTATTATCTGGAAGACCGTTGTGCCGTAGCTCGACGGGAATAGCGCAACGTAAAAAGGTTGCCCACCGCCGTTGGCGAGCGGGATGATCAGCCTCGTACAAATGAGGAACCACGCCGCACCCGCCAACGTCGTGATCAAGCCCATCGCCCTCTGTCGCATCTTGAGCCAGAGCGCGATGCCCAGCGCCAGCACCGCCAAGCCGGCGTCCTCCTTGCACGAAAGGGCCAATGCAGTGGCAAACCAGAACCAGCCCCATCGTCGTCTGGTCGCGAGCCAGTAGGCGAACATCAGTGGGGTGATGATCAGCGCGTCGGGGTGGAACATCCACTCGTTGACCCACTCCACCGAGGGGTAAAGCAGGTAGGCCGCCGAAAGCCCGAGGGGGATCCACGAGTTGTCGAGCTTGTCCCTGCCGAGCAGCCATATCGGGATAGCGCCCGCCGCCATCCAAACTGTCTCGATCGCGAAAAGGAAATGCGGGCCGGCGCCGAACCAGTAGGCAGGGACAAACAGCAAGGTGACGATGTTCACGTGCTGGCCGAAGTAGTTGAGGCCACGGATCGTGTCGAACGGGGTTTTGAAATGTGCCAGCAGCCATATCGCTT
>DATKHZ010000160.1:0-2648 GCA_035509995.1 Acidimicrobiales bacterium
GTGATGATCGCGGCGGGCCTTGTCGCAAAACATGCCGTGGAGCATGGGCTTTCAGTCAAGCCATGGGTAAAGACGTCGCTGGCGCCCGGCTCCAAGGTGGTCATGGACTACTACGAACGGGCGGGGTTGACGCCTTATCTCGACAAGCTGGGTTTCGAGCTGGTCGGCTATGGCTGCACGACCTGCATCGGCAACAGCGGGCCGCTGCTACCGGGCGTTTCCGACGCGGTCGCCAAGGGTGGCCTCGCCGTAGCTGCGGTGCTGTCGGGTAACCGCAATTTCGAGGGCCGCATACAACCCGATGTCCGCATGAACTACCTGGCATCTCCGCCCTTGGTCGTGGCGTACGCGATAGCCGGTTCGATGGACTTCGACATCACGGGCGAGCCGCTCGGAACTGGCAGCGATGGCCGCCCGGTTTACTTGCGCGACATCTGGCCGAGCACCGAGGAGGTAGCCGCGGTGATAAGCGAGGCCATCGCGGCCGACATGTTCGAAAAAAGCTACGCCGAGGTCTTCGAGGGCGACGAGCGCTGGGCGGCGCTCGATGTGCCGATGGGCGAGCGCTACGAGTGGGGGACCACTTCGACCTATGTTCGCCAACCGCCTTTCTTCGACGGGATGCCCGAAGTGCCGGCGCCCCTTCGCGATATACACGCTGCTCGGGCCCTCGCCAAGCTCGGAGGGTCCGTAACGACGGACCACATCTCGCCCGCCGGGAACATCAGAAAAGACGGCCCGGCAGGTTCCTGGCTTGTGGACCACGGTGTGGCGCCGGTCGATTTCAACTCCTACGGGTCCCGCCGCGGCAACCACGAAGTGATGGTGCGGGGCACCTTCGCCAACGTCCGGCTCCGCAACCAGCTGGCGCCGGGAACAGAGGGTGGGTTCACCACCTTCTTACCCACTGGGGAGGTGACCACGATGTACGACGCAGCCATGCGTTATGCGGAAGAGGGCACGCCTCTGGTCGTGCTCGCCGGCAAGGAGTACGGTTCTGGGTCGTCGCGTGATTGGGCGGCGAAGGGCACCACGCTCCTGGGCGTACGGGCTGTGCTGGCCGAAAGCTTCGAACGCATCCATCGTTCCAACCTGATCGGGATGGGGGTACTGCCGTTGCAGTTCCTGCCAGGCGACTCGGTTGAGTCCCTGGGCCTGTCCGGCGAAGAGGTCTTCGACATCACGGGCCTCGAAGCCTGCGCCCCCGCCCCCGCCCCGCTGCCCGCGCGATTGAGGGTCTCGGCAGCTGACAAGGCTTTCGACGTGGTCCTCCGCGTCGATACCCCCGTTGAGGCGGACTACTACCGCCATGGGGGCATCCTGCCGTACGTGCTGCGCCACCTGCTCCACCGGCAGGGCGAGTAAGGCGGACAGTTATAGGCGACAAGTTCAGGCGACCCGGCCAGGGGACCTGGCCCAGCTCAGGTGCCGGCCTTGTACAAGTGGCGCTCTGACGACAAGTTGGCCGATACGACGTCTTCGACCACTGCGATGAGAGCTTGCGTTGGGGCGCTCGGGCGGCCTCGCTTGCGCAAGGCCATGCCGACATGGCGTAGCGGAAGGCCGTCCACGCTGACGGTCCGGAAGCCCTCGGGTAGCTCAGGGACCGTTGTGGCCGGTACCAACGCCGGCCCGTAGCCGCGCAACGTCAGGGCGGCCAGGAGCCGGAGCCCGTCGATGTCGGCCTTGGAGGACAGCGCTGTCCCTGCGTGGCGGGCTGCCTCGTCCAGCTCCTCACGAAAGCCGGTGTGCGGAGCAGGCAGGATCAGCTCGACCCCCTCGAGATCGCCGATATGCACCTTTGCCGAATGGCTGAGCGGGTGGGCCTCGGCGATGAGCAGGACGATGTCCTCGTCGAAGAGGGGCTCGACCCTGAGGTCGGGGTTGGCGAGGGGCAGGTTCACCACTGCGCAGTCGAGTCCCCCGCTTGCGAGCAGCACGCCGAGCGCCGACGAGGTGGCCTCCGTGGTGACCAGCCTCACTCGGGGGTGGGTGAGCGCCAGACGGTCCAGCAACGGGAGCACGAGCCAGCGGCCGGTTGTCGCGATCATCCCAAGGCGGACGCTGCCGACTACCTCCTGGCGCAGAGAGGCCAGGTCTGCGGCTACCGCGTCCAGTTCCGCCTGCACAGCCCGTGCACGCGCCTCTACCGCCCGGCCTTCCTCCGTGAGCAGCCCTGTCTGGCGATCGACCAGCTCGACGCCGAGCTCGCGCTCGAGGCGCTTTATATGGCCGGAGACGTTGGACTGAACAGTGTGGAGCGCAGTGGCGGCACCAGAGAAGCTGCCATGGTCAGCGATCGCTATGAGGGCGGCGAACTGGCGCAGGTCCACGAACGCCAGTATCGCGGTCAAACCTGCGTAGCCGGCGAACATCGAGGTAGGGGCCGAGCGGGACGGCTTGAGATTGAGCGGGGCCGTCGCTGGGTAATTTCACTGATGCACAACAAAACACGCCCAACATGGCCGTAGCCATGGCACGTTGGCGGGGGCGGCCTGGCCGAGGCCCAAAGGAGGTAGGAGATGTCTAAGCATCTGGCTGTCCCGGAAGCTGGCTTGGTAATGCCCGTGCGCCCTCAGCTTGTTCGTTGGGGAAGCGTCTTTTCGGGGACCGTCATCGGGTTGGGAACGTTCGCGTTGCTGGACGCC
>DATKHZ010000161.1:0-4052 GCA_035509995.1 Acidimicrobiales bacterium
CTGCGACCCCGGGCTGTGGTGCGATTCTTGGTCGGCCCACGCTGCCCACCACTGGGCCCTGGGCACGGGGCACCGTGCCAAGGACCTGTCGGCTGTTGCCGAACTGCTGGGCATTCAAGTGGTGGAAGTGGGCCCGGGAAAATAGTTTGCGGAGCGAACGGAACGATAGGGCCCTTAGGCTGCAATAACAAGATGACCCGAGGAGACGGCAATGGCATCGAGTAGTGAGATCAAGCAAGCTTTGCGCCAGCAGTGGATCGAGACACCGTCATGGGCGTACGGCAACACAGGGACGCGTTTCAAGGTATTCAGGAACCCTGCTGCGGCCCGGACCCCGTACGAAAAGATCGACGACGCCGCCCTGGTCCACCGCCTGACCGGGGTCGCCCCATCGGTAGCGCTCCACATCCCGTGGGACCGGGTTGACGACTACGGCAAGCTTGCCAAGTACGCCTCCGACGCGGGGCTCCACATCGGGGCCATCAACCCCAACGTGTTCCAAGAAGACGAGTACCGCCTCGGCAGTGTGTGCCACCCTGACCCGCGCGTGCGCCGCAAAGCAACCGAGCACCTTTTGGAATGCGTCGAGATCGCGGGCGCCATGGGCTCGCCAACGGTGAGCCTGTGGTTCGCCGACGGCACCAATTACCCGGGCCAAGACGACATAACGGCTCGCCAGCAACGGCTGGCCGACGCGTTGGGAGAGGTTTATGCGGCACTGCCCGAAGGCATTGGCATGCTCCTCGAGTACAAGCTCTTCGAGCCGGGTTTCTACACGATGGACGTGCCTGACTGGGGCACGTCGCTCGTCCATTGCCTGGCTCTCGGCGACAAGGCCAACGTGCTGGTGGACACCGGCCACCACGCGCCCGGGACCAACATCGAGTTCATCGTCGCCTCGCTGCTGCGCCTCGGGCGCCTCGGCGGTTTCCATTTCAATAGCCGCTTCTACGCCGACGACGACCTGTTGGTAGGTGCTGCCGACCCCTATCAACTGTTCCGCATCATGAACGAGATCGTGGCGGCGGGGGCGCACCTGCCCGGCTCGGGCGTCGCGTTCATGCTCGACCAGTGCCACAACGTCGAAGAGAAAGTCCCAGCCGAGCTCCGCTCGGTGATGAACGTCCAGGAAGCCACGGCCAAGGCGCTCCTGGTCGACCGCGAAGCGCTGCGCTCAGCTCAAGCAGAAGGAGACGTAATGGCGGCCAACGGGGTGCTGGTCGACGCGTTCAGTTCCGATGTACGCCCTCTCCTGGCAGAACTGCGAGAGGAGATGGGCCTGGGCCCCGACCCCTTGGCCGCCTACGCACGCTCAGGCCATGCCGAGCGGGTACGGGCAGAGAGGGCCGGCGGCGCAGGCCAAGGCTGGGGGGGTTAGCCGTGACGACACCGGACGCGGCACCGGCGCCGGGCGCCGTAACTGAGCTCCTGGACCGCTCCCGCCGGCTTGGCAGGGACCCCCGCAATACGAATTATGCCGGCGGGAACACCTCGACCAAGGCCTACGCCACAGACCCGGTTACCGGCGGCCAGGTCGAGCTCATGTGGGTAAAAGGCTCGGGCGGCGACCTCGGCACTCTGACGGAGAAGGGGCTGGCCGTCCTTCGCCTGGACCGCTTGCGAGCACTGGTGGCGGTTTACCCTGGCGAGCAGCGTGAAGACGAGATGGTCGCCGCCTTCGACTTCTGCTTGCACGGCAAAGGCGGTGCGGCGCCGTCGATCGACACCGCCATGCACGGTCTTGTCGAAGCCAAACACGTCGACCACCTTCACCCGGACGCAGGTATCGCTTTTGCTACCGCGGCCGATGGGGAAGCGCTCACCAAGGCGTGCTTCGGCGAGCGAGTCGTGTGGGCCCCCTGGCGCCGGCCCGGTTTCCAGCTCGGCCTCGACATCGCCGAAGTGGCAGCAGGTCACCCGGAGGCGATCGGCGTCATGCTCGGCGGCCATGGGATCACCGCTTGGGGAGCTACAAGCGACGAGTGCGAAGCCCGCTCGCTCGAGATAATCCGCACCGCCCAGTCCTACATCGACACCCGCGGGCGGCCCGAGCCGTTCGGTGCCCCGGTCGCCTCTTATGCCCCTCTCCCCGATCAGGAACGCCACGCCCGAGCGGCAGCGCTCTTCCCGGTCCTGCGAGGTCTCGCCAGCAGCGACGCGCGCCAAATTGGGCATTACGACGACCGGGGCACCGTCCTCGACTTCCTGGCGAGAGAGCGTCACGTCGCCCTGGCCGACAAAGGGACGTCGTGCCCGGACCATTTCCTGCGCACCAAGGTCAAACCGATGGTCCTCGACCTGGCTCCAGACGTCCCGCTCGACCGGGCAGTGGCTCGCCTGCGCGAGCTGCACGAGGTGTACCGCTCTGAGTACCGCGCTTATTACGAGCGCTACGCCACAGCTGACAGCCCACCGATGCGCGGTGCCGACCCCGCCATAGTCCTTATCCCTGGCATCGGGATGTTCAGTTTCGGAAAGGACAAACAAACAGCCCGAGTTGCAGGTGAGTTCTACGTCAATGCCATAAACGTCATGCGCGGCGCCGAGGCCATCTCGGTTTACGAGCCAATCCCAGAGTCAGAGAAGTTCCGCATCGAGTACTGGGAACTCGAGGACCAGAAGTTGCGGCGCCTACCCGCACAGAAACCGCTCGCCACACGCGTCGCTTTCATCACCGGCGCCGGGTCTGGGATCGGAGCGGCGACTGCCAGGCGCCTGGCGGCTGAGGGGGCATGCGTGGTTTGTGCAGACCTCGACGAGGAAAACGCCAAATCTGTTGCTTCGGGCATCGGTGGCCCCGACGCCGCCACAGCAGTTGGGGCGGATGTGAGCGGGGAGGACGATGTCGCGGCCGCCCTGCAGGCCGCCGTGCTGGCCTTCGGGGGCGTGGACCTCATCGTCAACAACGCCGGCCTGTCCATTTCCAACTCTCTCATGGACACCACCGTCGGCGACTGGGACCGCCAGCACGCGGTTATGGCCCGAGGCTCGTTCCTTGTATCGCGCGAAGGGGCGCGAATTATGGTGCCTCAGGCCATGGGAGGCGACATCATCTATATCGTGAGCAAAAACGCCATTTTTGCCGGGCCCAACAACGTTGCCTACGGTGCCACGAAGGCCGACCAGGCCCACCAGGTCCGCCTGTTGGCAGCCGAACTGGGTGAGCACGGCATCCGGGTGAACGGGGTCAACCCCGACGCAGTAGTACGCGGCTCGGGTATTTTCGCGTCGGGATGGGGGGCGCAGCGCGCTGCCGTCTACGGGGTGCCCGAAGAAAAACTCGGTGAGTACTATGCATCGCGCACATTGCTCAAGCGAGAGGTCCTCCCCGAGCACGTGGCCAATGCCGTGTTCGTCCTAGCGAGCCGTGAGCTGTCCCATACCACCGGGCTGCTCGTCCCTGTCGACGCCGGAGTAGCTGCGGCCTTCCTGCGATGACCGCCCCCGCCGCGGCCGGGCCCCTCCCCTCTTACCGGCCGGGGCTGGAAGCCATATGACCGCGCCGTACCTCCATGCGGCTATCGACCTGGGCGCGTCCAGCGCCCGGCTCTTCGCCGGCCGCCTCGACGGGGGCCGCCTGGTCGCCTCTGAGGTCACCAGGCTGCCCAACGGCCCGGTGCGGCTGCCCGGGGGATGGCATTGGGACATCCTGCGAATCCACCAGGGGATGCTCGACGGACTGGCCCAGCTTTCCCGGCAGGTCGACGGGGAGCCGATGTGGGCCGGGATCGACGGATGGGGCGTGGACTACGGCCTGCTCGACGAGGCAGGCCGCCTACTGGGCCCACCTTTCCACTACCGCGACGAGCGGACGGCAGATTGCCTTCGGGTGGCAGACGAGGTCGTCGGGCCGGGACGTATCTACGAGGCAACCGGCGTCCAGCAAATGAATATCAACACGCTGTACCAGCTCATGGCCGAGCAGACGAGCGCGGCCTACACCAGCGCCGCCCGGCTGTTGCTGGTGCCCGACCTCCTCGCTTATTTCCTCACAGGGGAGGGCCGCTTCGAGCGCACGAACGCTTCTACGACCCAGCTCGTCGACGTCCGTA
>DATKHZ010000162.1:0-2835 GCA_035509995.1 Acidimicrobiales bacterium
TTGCGGACGGACGGTATTCCACCGCGTCCTGGGTCAGTTCCATGAACGCGTCCTCCAAGGTCGCAATGATCGGCGTCAGCTCGTAGATCCGGAGGCCGTCGCGAGCCGCCACGTCGCCGATCTGGGGGGCGGTCAGCCCTTCGACGGTCAAGGACCCGCCGTCACCCTCGGAGACCTTGCCCCCGATCGCGCTGAGCGCCGAAGTGAAGGCGGCCAGGTCGGGCGTGGCCAGCTTGATGATCGCGCCGCCGCTCCTCGCCACGAAGTCGGTCACGCTGGTCTCGGCGATCAGCCGGCCTCGGCCGATCACAACCAACCGGTCGGCGGTCATGGACATCTCGCTGATCAGATGGCTGGACACAAACACGGTCCGGCCCTCCGCAGCCAGGCCCCTGAGGAAGTGGCGGGCCCAGCGGATCCCCTCGGGGTCGAGACCATTGACAGGCTCGTCGAAGAGCAATACGCCCGGGTCGCCCAGCAGGGTCGCTGCTATCCCGAGCCGCTGGCTCATGCCAAGCGAGAACTTCCCAACCCGCCGGTTGGCCACAGAGCTCAGGCCCACCTGGTCCAGGACGTCGTCGACTCGGCGAAGCGGGATGTCATTGGTGAGGGCCAGCCAGCGCAGGTGGTTGCGGGCGGTCCGAGCAGGGTGGCACGCTTTCGCCTCGAGCAGGCCGCCGACCTCCCGCAGGGGCCACGCCAACTCGGCGTAGGGCTTGCCGCCGATCAGGGCCGACCCCGAGTTGGGGTAATCGAGGCCCATTATCATGCGCATAGTCGTCGACTTACCCGAGCCGTTCGGTCCCAGGAAACCGGTGACCATACCAGGCGGGACCTCGAAGGTCAGGTTGTCGACAGCCGTGGCTGCGCCGTAGCGCTTGGTCAGTGAGTGTGTAGTAATCATTACAAGAAAGGCTAAACGGCGGCCCTGAGCGGCGAAATACCGCTAGTCGGCGTCTTTTAGGGTGGGCTAACCCACAGCGCAGGTGGGGCTAACCCCAGCGGGTGGCGCCTCAGGGCTGGCGGTTTTGGTCGTGGTCGCTGCGGAGGAGGTCCGAGACAGCGCCGAGATGCTCCGCCTATGCCTTGATGGCAGGCGGCCGTGGTGCTTACATCGAACTGTGAGCGGGATGCTTGCAAGGTTTGGCTCCGTAGTGAATGGTGGGCGTCGCGGCGTAATACGCCGTCAGCACAACCTGAGGGCCCTGCTAGCGCTCGCCGCCATCGCTGGAGGCTCAATGCCGAGCCTTGCCGGAGCGGCTGACGCTTCAGCAATGTCCCCTGGCAAGCTCCCGACGCCTAGTAGTTGTGCGGAGCACGTGGTAGATGGCGTCATTCCGTCTTGGGCTCGTGCCGGCTTCAGCGAACCAAAGCCAGTCATGCATTACGAACTCGCCTCCCACGGCGATGTCGTAGCGCTCCTCTGGGCTTACCCGCTGCTCTCACCACCACCGACGACGCACAACAACAAGATCTTGTGGGTGTCTCGTGTAGCGACTAACGGCTCTCCTCTGCTGATCAGCGCCCACCGGATGGTCGGCTCTGAAGCTGTAGGACCGGCTGTGCAGCGTCAAGTAGCCGGTGGCCCAGGGCCCTCGATCATCAACCTACCGCTCGCCGGTTGCTGGCACCTCGACCTCCGGTGGTCAGGCCACAGCGACACCATGGACTTGGACTACGTCGTCAATCGAGGTGCCTGAGGTTTGCGCGCCCGCTACCCCCGCCCCCACGTTGCAGGCCACCGCCGAGCCGGCCACTAACGCGGCTAAAGCTCCCGCCCGAAGGTTCTTGAACGTGTTAGCCCGCACGCGGCGCCTCCCTTTTCGTCAGAGGGCGTCCTAAGCGCGAAGGCTACTGCGACGGCAACCCCGAAGCCTGCTCAGCTTGGCTCTAGAGCGCTTCGGCGTTCTCGTAGGCGCTTGGCACTGGTGGCGCGTTCGGCGCGGAACGCCCGAATGTGCGCCAAGGTGTCGTCGAGGCGGGCTATTAGTTGGTCGTTGGCGACGATGGCCTCGTCAAGCAGTACACGTTGCCTCTCGGGAGACGGGTCGCCGGAGCGCAGTTCGGACTTCACCCGGTCGAGGATGTCCACCTGCTCGACGTCGAGCACCACGTGGACCTCCGCCAGCGAAAAGCCAAGGAACTTCTGAAGGTCACGGATCCGCGTCGCTCGCGTGACGTCGGCGCGTGAGTAGAGACGCTCACCGGTGGTCCCGTGGGAGCTCGGGCGGACCAGCCCAAGCTCCTCCCAGTAGCGCAGTGTCCGGGTCGTAAGCTCGGTCAACTTGGCCACCTCGCCGATCCGGAACGCGACAGGCTTACGCTCAGCCGTCGATGGGAGGGCCGCCATCAGATGCTCACTTCCTGGTCCCCGACACGGCTTCTGCTCGGTCGCGGCCGTTGAGATCGTCTTGGTCGCCGTTGGACGCCGGTCGGGGACCGGGCCCAACCGAGACCTGTGACGTTCTTGGCGCCGCTGCCGAAGTGACGGAGTGACTGCCTCGGCTCCACGACGCCAGAGCCGCCAGCAAGCTGGCCCCGATAGCGAAGTCGAGCGCGGCGTGAAGCCCAGCGCGGAAGGGCACCGCGATCAGCCTCGGAAAGAAGCTCCGCCCGACAAGGGTCGCCTGCTGGGCAGAGCTGAGGTGGGACAACACGGTGGGCCCAACGAGGTGCTGCACCGGGTTGTAACCCAAGAAGGCGGCGAACAGGGTGGAGACCGGCGGCAACTGGGAGACGTGAGCCGCCACGCTCAAAGGCACTCCGTGGGCCACAAGGCCACGGTAGAGGCTCTCGGGCAGGGACGCCGAGAGGCCCACGATGAGCAAGGTGAAG
>DATKHZ010000163.1:0-8898 GCA_035509995.1 Acidimicrobiales bacterium
TTGCTTGAGAGACGACATATTCTTTGACCGTCCTTTTTTAGACGTGCCGCTGCGGCAATGCGTGGCAGCAGCTCTTGGGATTTGAGGGCCAAAGGTCGGAGTGTTACCGAGCACTTCAACCCGGATCATCGATCCTATAAGATATTAGGTAGAAGGATCCGGAAAAATAACAGTTCCCCTTGGCACTGTCAAGGCGAGGCCGAAGGACGTCGCCGCGTCCAAGCCCAGGCCCGCCCGCCCGCTCGCGGGGGTTCTACGTTAGCTCTTGCCCACCGGTGACATTGAGAACCTGCCCGGTAATGAACCCGGCCCGCCCCGACGCCAGGTAGGCCACGAGCCCAGCGACGTCATCAGGCGAACCCGGCCGACCTACGGGCACTCGGGCGATCGCCGATGCCTGGTCTGGGGTGCTAGTGAACCGCTCGTGAAAGGGTGTCCCGAGGATAAGCCCCGGCGCTATCGCGTTGACGGTGATGCCCAGCGACGCGACCTCCTTGGCCAGCCCGCGCGTCAGGCCTAGCAAACCGGCCTTCGCTGCGGCATAGGCGCCCGCGCCCCCCGAACCGCCCGTGTACGCAGCCATGGAGGATATGAATATGACCCGGCCGCCCGGCCTGCTTATGTGCCTGAGGCTAGCCCGGGCTAAGTAGAAGGCGCTGGACAAGTTGACCTCTAGGACATCGTGCCAGTGGTCGTCGGACATCGTTTCCAGCGGCACCCGTCCTAGGAGCCCACCAGCGTTGGCAACGACAATGTCCAGCTGCCCAAACCTGCCGTACACCTCCTCAACGACCTGGTCCACGTTTTGGGGGCTTGCCGCGTCCATCGGCAGCGCCAGCGCCTTCTTCCCTAGCTCCGCTGCGGAGCCGACAAGCTCATTCGGGCTGTGGCTGCGGTAGGTGACCGCGATTTCGGCTCCCGCCGCGGCGAGCCCCAGCGCCACCCCCAGGCCGATGCCGATAGCACCACCAGTTACGAGAGCGACTTGGCCATCAAGCTCAGGCATCGCGGGGGTCTGGCTTTCTGGTCGTAACAACGGCGAGCCGTCGCCTCGTACCTTCCGGCTTCGCGGGCGGAACGTCGTTGAGCCGCGGAGGGGCCGTGGAGTCCCGAACGACAAGCTCAGGCAAGAACTCCATACGCAGCTGCGCGCCCTCCTCGCCCTCGCGCAGGCGCACGACCAGGCGGTCGACAGCGGCCTCGGCCATCAGGCGTACAGGTTGGCGGACCGTGGTTAGTGCCGGTTCGACGATGCCGGCAAAAACGATGTCGTCAAAGCCGACGATCGACACGTCGGCGGGGACGTGCAGACCGGCGGCCCGCACCCCGGCGTAGGCACCTAGGGCGTACATATCGTTGATGGCGACGATCGCAGTGACTGGGCTCGGCTGGGTAACCAGCGCGAAGGCTCCCGCTCGGCCCAAGTCAGCGGCTTCGGGGTCTCCGAAGGCACTCTCCTTGGCCCCCTCCCACACCCACCTGCGCTCGAAGTCGACCCCGGCCGAGGACAGCGCGCTGCGGTAGCCGGCGAACCGGTCCTTGCGACTGGCGGTCTTGATGGGCCCGGATATGAACCCGATCCGTCGATGCCCCAAGTCCAGGAGCATTCTCACCGCCATTTCGCTACCGCGTATGTTGTCGACTGAGATGCAATCGATCCTGGCGGAGTCACCTTTGTAAAGCCGCCGGTCAAACGCCACGATGAACAACCCACGCTCGGCCGCCGCCGCCAGGTGGTCGACCGAAACAGGCGATGATGCGAACACCATGGTCCGGATCCCCTGCTGGTACATGGTATCCATGTAGACGCGTTCCCGCTGCAGCAAACGGTCGCTGCTCCCAACGAGCACCCCGAAGCCCCAGCGCAATGCCGCCTCCTCTACGGCGCGGACAAACTCTCCCCAAAACGGGTTGGCAACTGACGGCACTATCAGGCCGATTATGTCGGCATGCCCTCGCTTGAGCTGGCGGGCAAGCCCGTCGGGTACGTACCGCAGGGCCTTGGCAGCTTCCTCGATGCGCTCGGCAGTCGCTCTAGCCATGCGCCCCGGGCGTTGGTTGAGCGCGTTCGACACGGTGCTCCGAGAAACGCCGGCGAGCCGCGCGACATCGGTGATCGTCGCACGCTTCCCTTCCTGGCCGTCTGTCGAGGTAGTCACAACCGGCGCTCCTCTCCGGCGTCGTCGGGGCGCACAGACCAGAACATCGGGCCTCGCGGTTCAAGCTGCGGGCCGACTGTACCGTATTTCACCGCAAAGCCTTCTCTAGGTAAATCGCTCCACGGCATTGACCATACGTGGGAGGTGGGCCTTCCGTCAAGATTCGTTTACAACTGGGCTCGTTACGCAACGAACAGTACTTGACAAGTTCGGCCGACATACCTAAGCTGCCCTTCCGGAGGTAAATCGATCTACTAGACATACCCAGCACGGCGCCTCGCAGGTAATACTGCACGGCTCTCCAACACCAACGACCCACCGACTCCGGGACGACGCCCGGTCCCGGGTTCCCGGCCCAGGACGAGCGCACAGATCCCCGGACAATGCACACCAGCAAGCGCAGCGGCCACTCAACACAGGAGGACTCGAATGCCACTGGGCAAGACCAAAAGGCGCCTCATCGGCGCTGCCACCGTCATACCGCTATTAGTCACTACGCCACTCAATGGCCCCCTACAGAGTGCGTCCGCTCAGGCCCACCTCAGGCCACAGGCCAACTTGAACCCGTGCCCAAAGCAGACGGGCAAGGTCAATATCAACTTCTGGACCTGGGAGGGGCCCCCGTCGGCCATACAACATATCGTCAATGAGTTCAACGCGACCCACCCGGACATCCACGTAAACGTGGACCAGGTCACTCCCGGCTTTAGCGGTGGCTATGAGAAGTCGTTCAACGCGCTCAGGGCCGGCAAGGCCCCGGACGTGGACATGATCGAGTACTACGAGCTGCCGAATTTCCGCTTTGTGAACGGGCTTTATAACGTGGCCGGCTGCCCGGCGCTGAGTAATGTGTCGAAGCAGTTCCCGGCCTATATTAACAACGAGGATGCCGTCGGGGAGCCTGGCGCCATCTATGCGGTCCCTGAGGACATCGAGCCCCTTGCGATGTTCTACCGCAAGGACCTTTTCGCCAAGTACAACCTGCCCGTGCCCACGACCTGGGCGCAATACCAATCGGACGCCCTCGCGTTCAAGACCGACACCAACGGGACCGTAAAGATCGCTGACATGAACGCCAACGACTTCCGGCTCCTCGTCGGGCTGGACTGGCAGGCCGGCGCCATGCCCTTCCAGTACAAGGGCACCGGGTTTACCTACGACATGGACAGCCCCGCGGCCCAAACGGTGGCAAATTACTGGGAAGGCTTGATCAAAGACGGTGTCATCGACACGGCCGCCGGCTTCACTACACCCCCTGAGTACATCACCTGGAACAACGGCACCGTGGCGACCCAGATCGGCCCGGACTACCTGACCGGGTTCTTCAAGGGCCAGGCGCCCGCCGCCGCAGGCGACTGGGCGGTCGCGCCCATTCCTCAATGGGCCGCCGGCGACCACGCGGACGGAGAGGCCGGCGGGTCAGCGACCGCCATCATGGCTGGGACGAAGCACCCGTACGCGGACGCTGTCTTCGCCGACTGGTTCGGCGACAATTATCCCGTCCAAGTGGCGTTGTACGCTGGCCAGGTGCTGAGCGGGGCCAATTCGTACCTGAACAGCCCCTCCGTAATCGACACGCCTAACCCGTACTTCGGGGGCCAGGCCCCGATGTCGGTGTTCAGGGCGGCGGTGAACGAGGTCAATACGAACTTCCAGTGGGCGCCCAACATGACAACCGTTTTTGCGGACCTCCAAGACAACCTTCAGGCCGCTTTCAACGGTTCCAGCACTATCGAACAGGCGTTTGTGACCACACAAACCCAGGCCGCGGCCAACCTTCGCAGCCTGGGTGTTAGCGTCTCCACGAAGTAAACCGTTATCACTCTCGCCAACCGCATTCATCTAAAATGACAACTGTCACCGCATGACAACTGTCACAGCTACGAGCCCGAGCACGGGTCGGTGGAAGTTGCCGGCCCGTACTCGGGCCCTGGCTACCAGGGCGGGGTTCCTTGGTCCCTTTTATACAGCCTTCGTCCTCTTTTTCCTCCTCCCTATTGGCTTTGCCATATATGAGAGCCTTTTGTCGCAGCGCCGGATCGGAGGGGTATTCGGGAGGCCGATAGAGGTTTTCAGCGGCCTCCGCCAGTTCGGTGCGGTCTTCTCGGACACCCAGTTCTGGAGCGGGATCAAGACCGTTGCCTTGTACGTCTGCATACAGGTGCCCCTGATGGCCACTGTCGGTGTGACCCTGGCACTGCTCTTGGACGTGACAGCGCCGAGGCTCGCGCGGGTGTTCCGCACCAGCTACTTCGTGCCGTTCGCCGTGTCCACGGTGGTCGCTACCATCCTGTGGGGCACCCTCTACACCCCGGGGTCATCGCCATTGAGCGAGTTGCACATCAACATCGACTTCCTGAGCCACTCTCTCGTGCTCCCGGCCATCGTGAACATCGGGATATGGGAGTGGGGAGGGTTCAACGTGGTACTGATGACCACCGCCCTGACATCCATACCGACAGAAATCTACGACTCAGCTCGGGTCGACGGAGCTTCTAAGTGGGGTATGGCGTGGCACATAAAGTTGCCGCTCATCCGGCCGACCATCGTGATGTCGATGGTGCTGACCATTATCGGGACGATGCAGCTGTTCACCGAACCACAGATCATGGCTCAGATCTCGGACTCGATCCCTACCTACTACACGCCGAACATGTTCGCTTATTACCAGATCTCGGCGGACAACTATTCCTTCGCGGCAGCCATATCGGTCATGCTCGCCCTCGTGGGCCTCGTCCTGTCCTTCACATTCATCCGGCTTACGCGACGGAGGACCTACTGATGGCAGTGGCCGTGGCCCCTGACCCAGCGCGCTCTGACGCTCTCCTGACCAAGCAAACAGGAGCCCCACCACGTCCGCTCCCGGACCGGACCGGTCAGGTAGCGGGCCATGTCGCCTCCAGCTTCAAAGTAATTGTGCTCATGGTCTTCGCCGTCTACTTCCTCGGGCCTGTCTATTGTTTGGTGATCGCGGCTACCAAACCTACCAACTCCATTTATATTTCTGGGGCATTACTACCTTATAAACCGCAGTTTTGGACAAACCTGAGCTATATCGTGAACTACGGCGGCGGGATTTACTTCCGCTGGCTCCTCAACAGCGCATTCTACGCGATCGGTGGGGCGGGGATCGGCACGCTCCTAGCGGGTGCGGCCGGGTACTACCTGGCGATCTTCCGGTTCAAGGGCCGCGAGGGGCTGTTCCTCACGGTCATCGGCGGGATGCTGGTCCCGGGCACAGCCCTCGCTCTCCCGCTGTTCCTACTGTTCGCCAGGCTCAATATCGCCGGCTCCTACTGGTCTGTCCTGTTACCCAGCATTGTCAGCCCTTTCAGCCTGTTCTTATGCCGCGTCTCGGCCGACGCATCGGTGCCACGCGAGATGGTGGAGGCGGGGCGGATCGATGGTGCGAGCGAGGCCCGGATCTTCTTTTCGATCGCGGTGCGGTTGATGCTCCCCGGCCTCGTCACAGCCTTCTTGGCGCAGTTCGTCGGAATATGGAACAACTACCTTCTCCCTCTGGTCATGCTCACGAACGATCACCTGTACCCAGTCACGGTGGGGCTCGGTACATGGCAGGGCCAAACTACCCATACCGACATCCTGGAGACGCTTATCCTGGTGGGGGCACTGATATCCGTTGTCCCGCTGGTGATCGCGTTCTTGTTCCTGCAACGGTTCTGGAGGTCCGGGTTGTCCCTGGGCGGCGTCAAGGCATAGCATGCAGGCGGGCCTGACGCTCGACGTGCCTAAAGCACACGAAAGAGATGAGATATGCCGAAACGTCGTCACACGAATGAGCGCCCACGTTGGTCCCTAATCGTGCGAGGTCTGCTACTTACGACCGCAGCCACCACGACCGTGCTAGGCGTTGCCCCCGTTGCTTCTGCTTCGACAAAGGGTTCGTTCACTTTTTCCGGAGAAATCTCCGGCAAGTTGAAGGAAACGACGTGCCAGGCGCCAGCTAGCGGGTTGGCGGCGACCGTGATCCAATGGAACGCGGTAAAGCTTAAGATCGGCGGCAAGACGGAGACGGTCCGCCGCCTGAGCCTCGACATCATAGTGGCCGAGTTCGGTTATACGTACTCGATGAAGACTCCCGTCGCCTCGATTAGCCTCGATTTCGGCGGCAACTACAAGTGGACGTCTGACGCCGGGACCATAACCACGAACTCGAGCGGGACATCAGGATCGGTTAATGGGACGCTCAAGGCCGGCAAAGGCCATCCTGGGTCAGTGACCATCAAGGGGTTTTGGTCGGGCTGCCCGATCCCCGTGTGAAGCTGGTGAGGTAGAGGTGTGACGGTTCATTTCGGCTCTGGGCGGCTCCAGTTCGAGCTTGTGGACGGGTGGCAGAGCCGCCCCGCGGGTTGGCCACTCGAGGATATCGCCGGGGTGTGCACGGACGCAGACGACAACGTGTACCTGTACGCACGTGGCGAGCACCCGGTAAGCATCTATTCCAAGGATGGCGAGTTCTTGGGCTCCTGGGGGGAAGGACTGTCGAGCCAGTTCAGCGCCCGCAGCCATGGGATGTTCATGTCAGCTGGAGGCGACCTCTACTTGGTCGATGACGGTCTGGGCCGGGTGGGGCGCTATTCGCTCGACGGCAAACTGCTCGCCACGATCGGACCAGTGGGGGTTGTCAGCGACACGGGGCACCAACCCGGCGTGGAGGGCTCCGTCACCCGTGGCGGGCCGCCATATAACAAACCGACGAACCTGTCGGTCGGGCCCAGGGGCGACCTGTATGTGTCGGATGGCTACGGCAACGCCCGTGTCCACCGTTTCAACCCTGAGGGGACGCTCATGCAGTCCTGGGGACAACCCGGTCCCGGTCCGGGCCAGTTCCGCACGCCGCACGGTCTTCGGGCCCACCGGGATGGTCGCGTGTTCGTCGCCGACCGCCAAAACGACAGGATCCAGATTTTCAGTGCTGACGGCGAGTACCTGACCGAGTGGACTGATGTTCAGCGGCCACAAGATATTTATATAGATGAAGACGACCTCGTCTATGTGGCGGAGCTCAGCTGGTTCCCGGGCGAGCACTCGAGCCGCCTAGGCCCGGTTACCCAGCTGCTCCCGGCCCGCTTGAGCATCTACGACATCGAGGGCAACCTGCTGCTCCGCTGGGCCGACCCCGACCCGACCAAGCACGGCTACTTCACCGCCCCACACGGGATTTGGCTTGACAGTGAAGGGTCAATCTACCTGGCCGAGGTGGCCGCGATCTGGTCCATAGCGCGCGGGTTCGCACCTCCCGAGGCCCACCGCCTTCAGAAATTTGCCCGTGTAACTGGAGATCACGGTTCATGAGGGTTGTCGACGTTGCAAGACGTGCCTCTCAGAGATGCACGGAGTAAGCCGTCAGGAACCTAGATGTACGGGTCGCTAAGGAGCTCTTCGCGACGCGCGCTAGTGACCCAGGCTCTCTTTAAAGTTGGGCACAGACCGCCTTCACCTCGGTATAGGCCTCTAGCGCCTCGTGGCCCATCTCACGACCCCATCCTGACTGCTTGTACCCTCCAAAGGGAAGAGAAGCGTCGAAGATGTTGTAGCAGTTGATCCATACGGTGCCGGACTTGACCTTCTTCGCTAGGGCGTGGGCTTTGGAGATGTCCCTGGTCCAGATCCCCGCCCCCAGCCCGTAGGGAGTGTCGTTGGCCACCCTGGCGATGTCGTCCAGGCCTTTGAAGGCGGCCGCGACCACGACAGGACCGAAGATCTCCTCCCGCACGATGCGCATGTCCGGTCGGGTGTCGGTGAGCACGGTCGGCTCGACGAAGTAGCCCCGGTTGCCTTTGCGACCGCCGCCTGACAATGCCTTGGCCCCGTCCTTCTTCCCGGAGTCCAGGTAGCCGGTGACCCGTTGGAGTTGTTCGTCCGAGACCAGGGGGCCCATTTGGGTCGCGGGGTCCATCCCGTCACCCAGTTTGATGGACTTGGCGATCTCAGCCACGCCAGAGACGACCTCGTCGAAACGGTCCTGTTGTACGAACAGGCGTGACCCGGCCGAACAGCACTGCCCATGGTTGAAAAAGATGGCGTTGGCGGCGCCGGCGATGGCGGCTTCGGGGTCGGCGTCGTCGAAGACGATGTTGGGGCTCTTGCCCCCCAGCTCGAGAGTGACCTTCTTGAGGTTGCCTGCTGCGGCGTGGACGATCAGCTTGCCGACCTCTGTGGAGCCCGTGAACGCGACCTTGTCCACGTCGTCGTGGGCGGCCAGGGCGGCGCCTGCCGTCTCCCCGAACCCGGTGACCACATTGACCACGCCGTCGGGCACACCCGCCTCGGCCATAATCTCGGCCAGGCGCAGCGCTGACAGCGGTGTCTGCTCGGCGGGCTTTAATACCACGCAGTTGCCGGCAGCCAAGGCAGGGCCGAGCTTCCATGCCGCCATCAGGAGGGGGAAGTTCCAAGGGATGATCTGGCCGACGACCCCGACCGGCTCGCGCAGGGTGTACGCGTGGAAGTTGGCGCCGGGCGCGTACGGGACCGAGATATTGATGGTGTTACCTTCGATCTTGGTGGCCCAACCAGCCATGTAGTGGAACAGGTCCGCCGCGAGGGGAACATCGGCCACGCGGGCGACGCCGATCGGTTTGCCGTTGTCGAGCGATTCGAGCTGCGCAAATTCGTCGATGTGATCGAGGATCATATCGCCGATGTGCCAGAGGATTTTGCCTCGTTCGGAAGGCGTGAAGTTTCGCCACGTTCCCTTATCGAAAGAACGGCGGGC
>DATKHZ010000164.1:0-2101 GCA_035509995.1 Acidimicrobiales bacterium
GAACGGTCAGTTCCCCTCGCTAGCGTGTAAGCCGTGCGCGGCGACGACGAGCTGACCGACCGTGCTCGACGCTGGGCGAGCACCATGAACGGGCACGGGTCCGACGTAGCCGGGATGCGTCAAGCCCACGCCGGTACGGCATTTGAAGTCGGCACCGTGCAGATCCTCGACCGGGAGGCCCGCGAGGCAGCAGAAAACGACTTCTTGGCACCGGGGGCAACTCGTTCACTCGGGGCCGGGAACCGTCCACGGCAGGAGAGCCCGGACCAATGGCGGACATGCTTCGAGCGCGACCGCGACCGGATCCTCCACGAGGCAACGGCTTTTCGCCGCTTGGCAGGCAAGACCCAGGTCTTCATTTTCCCTGACGACCATCAGCGGACCCGGCTCACGCACGCCCTGGAAGTAGCTCAGGTCGCCCGGGCCATCGCCAGCGCGCTGCGCCTCAATGTCGCTCTGGCAGAAGCTGTCGCGTTGGGTCACGATTGTGGCCACGGCCCATTTGGGCATGCGAGCGAGGACGCTCTCGACCCACTCGTCCCGGGTGGGTTTGACCATGCACCGTGGGGCGCCGACATTACCCTGGCGGGGCTCAACCTCACCTACGAGGTCAGTGACGGCATCCGCAACCACAGCTGGTCCCGGCCGGCGCCGGCCACTCCCGAAGGAGAAGTGTGCGCCCTAGCCGACAGGATGGCATACGCAACCCACGACGCAGAAGACGCCGGCCGTGCCGGCATCGTCAACCTCGGCGACCTGCCTAGGACCGTCGTGGAGCGAGCGGGGTCAACGCGGTCTCGCCAGCTCAACGCTTTCATCACAGACGTCGTCGTCACAAGCCAGCGCAACTCGGCCATCGGGCTGAGCACCGACATGGCAGAAGCGCTAGCCGCGCTCCGGGCCTGGGACTACGAGCGGATTTACCTTCGCCCCGACTCGGCCGGCCAGTACCGCGCCGTCCACCGGATGCTCAGCGCGCTCGTCGAGCACTACGCGACGCACCCCGCCGACCTGCCCGGAGCACAGACGCTCGGAAGTGACGGCGACCTCGCCCGGGCCGCGGTCACCTACGTAGCCGGGATGACCGACCGCTTCGCCTGCACCCAAGCCGAGCGCCTTCTTAGCTGGCCACGCTCTGAAATGCCCGACGGCTTCGACGTGCCAACCCCCCGTTAGGCCTCGCTCGGTTTCTAGCCGGCGCGTCCGGCGGGGGTCGCCCGTGTGGCGGCGAACTCGCCGGCGAACGAAGAAGTCTGCGCGGGACGGCACCACGTAGGCTTGCTTCGTCCAAGGACGAGACAACCCTTGGTGACAAATGGAGGGCAGCATGACAGGTGTTTACGTCACGTTCCAATATGACGGCGACTTCGACCGCTCGCGGGTGGCGCAGGTGGCCCAGAACGCACGTGGCATGTTCGAGGGCATGCCCGGGCTGCGGTTCAAGTTCTTCACCTTCGACGAGAAGGAGAAGCGCGCGGTCAACTTCTATGTGTGGGAGTCGGACGGGGCGGCTGAAGGCTTCTTTACCGAGGAACTCCGAGAGCGGGTGACCGCCCTCTACGGGGTGAAGCCCAGCGTCAACTTTGTGGAGATCGCGCAGATCGTGGACAATTCGGGCTCGTAGGGAAAGGTCTCGAGACGAACCTGGAACGTTCCCCCTTTTCGGGAGACTTAGTTAAACATCGCTCGAGTTCGTTCGACCGTGCTCGCAACATTGGCTTTTATTGCCGGGCCTGGAGTCCTATTTGGGAACCTCACCGACGTGCCGGTGTCGTCCGTGATCGGTCACTGGAGCGAGCTGACGGCGGCTGCTTCGGGTTCCGGTGTCTCGAAGCTCGAGATCCGGCCCATCAGCTCGCAGGCCTACACGACGGGTACGCTCGGCACTTCTGGCGGCCACGTGGTCGTCGGGGCCATCTTGGGCACCGGCTGCCAGCTCACGACTGTTGTGGCAGCGACGCTCCGCATCCTCTCCAACCGACCAGCCTCGTGCAACGACCCGCTCCTTTACGGCGAAAACGTCATGCCGGTCGAGTCCGTCGTCCCGACTGGCTCCCAATACGGCGAGGTTCGCGTCGCCGTTCGCAACCCTGCGACAGGG
>DATKHZ010000165.1:0-3275 GCA_035509995.1 Acidimicrobiales bacterium
GGGGCCACTGCTGTGGTCTTGACCGACTCTTCGGGCGTCGCCACCGCCCCCGACTTTTCGGCAAACCAGGTGGCAGGCGGGTACATCGTCACGGCCACCGTGGCCGGCCTGTCGAGCGAGGCAACCTTTGCCCTCGTAAACACCTCGCGGACGACCGCTAGCGTAACCGGCCCTGCGGGCACTTACTGGCTCGCGACCAGCACCGGGCAGGTCCTGCGTTCGGGGGGGGCCGCGAACTACGGCGGGGTGGCGAGCAAGAAGCTCTCTGCGCCCATAGTCGCGATGGCCGCGACGCCAAGCGGCGGGGGGTACTGGCTGGTCGCTTCGAACGGTAAGGTCTACCCGTTCGGGAACGCCGTCTCCTACGGTCCTCAGGCCAAGCTTCACCCGGCCAAACCGATCGTCGGCATCGCCGCAACCGCTGACGGCAAGGGTTACTGGCTCGTCGCCTCGAACGGGGCAGTCTTCAACTACGGCGACGCGGTCAACTATGGGGCCCCCTCCAAGCTCCACTTGAGCAAGCCGATCGTCGGCCTTGCCGCCACACCCGACGGGAAGGGCTATTGGCTGGTGGCGTCCGATGGCGGCATCTTCAACTACGGCGACGCCGCTTTCCACGGTTCGACCGGCAGCCTGCACCTCAAGGAGCTCATCGTGGGCATTGCCGCTGCTCCTGGCGGCGCGGGCTATTGGCTCGTTGCTACTAACGGGGGGGTGTTCGCCTTCGGGCGTGCCGCCACGTTCTTCGGCTCCGGGACCAGCCTGTCGCCCAAGCCTGTCAAGGCGATAGTGCCGACGTCAGATGGCAATGGCTACTGGATCGTAAGCGCTAATGGGACCGCAGCGGGTTTTGGCGACGCTGGGGCGCAGGGCTCACGTTCCAACGCTAAGACGTCGGTTGTAGGTGGCGCCTCGTAGACGCGCCGCCTACTCCCGTCGCTCACCTGCTGCCGCGGCGGCTAGGCATGCCCCACTCGCTCAGCCTGCTGCTGAGCGAGTATGGATAGCTCGGCTGCCTTAAACGCGTGGGCCTGCGTCATGGCGTGTTCGGTACGCTCCAGGCAGTCCCGGACCAGCTCCCCAAAGTACGGGTAGCCCACCTTCCCATGGACTGCCAGGTGATGTTCGCCGTGGTCGTCGACCAGGTAGACGTGGTCACCCTCGTTCTCCCGGGCCACGTCCAGGTACTTGCGAAGCTCTATGTAGCCCTCGGTGCCGAGTATGAAAATCCTGCCGTCCCCCCAGGCGCTCAGCCCTTGCGGGGTGAACCAGTCGACCCGGAAGTAGCCCGAGGCGCCGTTGCCACCCAGGAGGGTGCAGTCGCCGAAGTCGTCAAGGCCGGGGTGGTCCTTGTGCGCGTAGTTGGCTACGCGGCTCGACAGGACGCTGGCATCGGCGTTGCCAGTGAAGTACAGGAACTGTTCAACCTGGTGGCTCCCGATGTCGCACAGGATGCCCCCGTAGCGTTCACGCTCGTAGAACCAAGGAGGCCGCGACCCGAGGTTGGCGCGGTGCGGGCCCATGCCGAGCACCTGCACCACGCGACCTATCGCGCCATTGTGGACAAGCTGGCCTGCGAAAACGGCGCTCTCGACGTGCACGCGCTCGCTGTAGTACACCGCGTACTTCTTTCCTGTCTGTTCTACCAACCGACGCGCCTCCGCCAGCTGCTCCATCGTCGTGAGGGCGGGCTTGTCGGTGAAGTAGTCCTTACCGGCCAACATGGCCCTTGTCCCCAGGCTGAGGTGGTCGGCCGGGACCGTCGCGCTGGCGATCAGCTGGACCTCGGGGTCCTCGAGCACCTCCGCTTCGCTGGCCGCAACCTCCACTTGGGGGAACCGGTCCGCAAAGCTGGCCACCTTGGCCAGGTCAGGGTCGTGTACCCACTTGAGCTGGCCGCCGGCTTCGGACAGCCCATTGCACATCCCGTAGATATGCCCGTGGTCCAACCCGATAGCGGCGAAAACGAACTCGCCCTCTTCACAGACAGGCGCTGGCCTGCCCTTGGGGGCATAGTTCATACCGTCGGCGGTAGCCATTGCCTAACCTCCTCCTGGGCCGGTGTGGCCGGCTCCATCTTGGCGCCGGGCGACTTGGGAAAGTCGGTTCTCGTGCTAACATGAGCTCTCGTCCCACGGGGCAGCGCCTAGGTTGTACGCGCCTCCGTCCTAGTAAAACTCTTCTCTCTAGAGGTCCAGTGCCCACAATCGCTCAATTGGTTCGCAAGGGCCGCCAGCAGAACTCCAAGAAGACCAAGACGCCGGCTCTCAAAGGCGCGCCGCAGCGGCGTGGCGTGTGCACTCGCGTCTATACCAACACACCCAAGAAGCCGAACTCGGCTCTCCGCAAGGTTGCCCGCGTGAGGCTCTCGAGCGGGTTCGAAGTGACCGCCTACATCCCCGGCGTCGGCCACAACCTCCAGGAGCACTCGATCGTGCTCGTGCGCGGGGGCCGCGTCAAGGACCTCCCCGGGGTGCGCTACAAGGTCATCCGGGGCACCCTGGACACCGCCGGTGTGCGGGACCGCAAGCAAGCACGCAGCCGCTACGGCGCCAAGAAGGGTTAGAAAGGTCAAGATCAGAAATGCCGCGCAAAGGACCTGCTCCGCGCCGGGAGCTATTGCCCGACCCGATATACCGCTCCGTCTTGGTGACCCAGTTGGTCAACAAGATCCTCTCCCGGGGTAAGCGAAGCGTCGCCGAGAGGATCGTTTACGACGCTCTCGACAGCATCAAAGACAAGACGTCGGCCGAGCCGATCAGCACCCTCAAACGGGCGGTCGACAACACAAAGCCGCAGCTTGAAGTAAAGAGCCGCCGCGTGGGTGGCGCTACCTACCAGGTCCCCGTGGATGTCAAACCGCGCAGGGCCACGACGCTTTCGGTCCGTTGGCTGGTAGGATATTCGAGGCAAAGACGCGAAAAGACGATGTCAGCGCGCCTGGCCAGCGAGTTGATGGATGCCTCCAACGGCGTGGGGGCAGCCGTCAAGCGCCGGGAAGATATGCACAAGATGGCCGAGTCCAACAAGGCCTTCGCCCACTACCGCTGGTAAAACCAGCTACAGGTGTTCAACTGGCGTTCAACTGCCGAATGGTGCCGCTAGTCAAAGGTTGGGCCACGCGCCGGCGCAGCCTTCCATAGCGGCGCTGGCCCCCTGGACCAATTGCCAGGCGACATCCCTGACCGGCGATAAGTTGAAACCAATACAAATAACAGTCACCAGATTTCGAGGCACGAATGGCTGACGCCACCAACAAAAGAGAGTTCCCCCTC
>DATKHZ010000166.1:0-3795 GCA_035509995.1 Acidimicrobiales bacterium
ATAGCCTCTCCGGCACTACGAAGCCTGCTCGCGGCCTCCATGGTGCTCCTTCCGGTCGCGAGCGCCGAGTTGCTCGACAATGTCGTGAACGTACCGTGGTGGCTATTTTTCGCCAGTTTCTGGGCGCTCCTTTGGCGGCCCAACTCGGCGCCCGGCCGGGCCGCAGCAGGTTTCGTGTGTTTCTTGGCGGCAGCCTCCGAACCTTTGGTGGGTCTTTTCCTACCGTTGAGCGTGGTAAGAGCTTTGGCTCTTCCCAATGCACGAGATCAGGCGCCCAGCGTTGGGATCGTCTCAGGCCTGCTCTACCAGGTCCTTTTGGCCTCGCGGTCAAGCAGCAACATAGTGTCGAGCGCGGGAAGCCTTCAGGGTCTGGCGCAGTCTTTCTCGGTCCGGGTCGGTCTTGGCTTAGCCGGTGGGGAAAAGGGCACGGACTGGCTCTTCGTTCACGAGCGCCCAGTCGCCGTCGGGCTGGGTGCGGTTGTTCTTTGCTCGTTGCTGGCGCTAGGTGTGTTGTCCGTCGGTTCGCTGCGAGTACGGGTGTTCACCCTCACGGCAGCAAGCTTCTGTCTGGGTTGTTACGTGGTGCCGGTGTGGCTGCGAGGGCTTGGGCCGACCACGCAAATAGCGAGAGTGGAGGTTGCCAGCCGCTATCAGGCCGTGCCTGTCCTGTTGTTGGTGAGCACCATATTGGTGGTCAGCGACCATTGGACGAAGGCACGCGCCCTTCACGGTTCCCGGCAGTGGCGCTCGGTCACGGTCGTGGCGGTTTGCGCCTGCCTGCTCGGCGCCACCTGGGTCGTCGACTTCCGGGACTCGAACCAACGCTCGGCCGGGCCATCTTGGGGCACCCAGGTTGCCCGAGCGACCGTTCATTGCCGGCGGGCACCGACCACAACGGTCTCGCTGGCGATCGACCCGCCCGGCTGGGACGTCTCGCTCACATGCAGGGACCTTGTCACCACACGCCCAATCCTTCCTGGCCATGGCGCCCGATAGGCAGCTATGCGCGCAACCGTCAATTACCCGGTTTGGTAGCAGGAATGTCCCGCCCGTAAATCGTGCGCCAGTCGAAGACCGGCGATGGGTCGAGCTCGCGCCTTCCGTCGTCCACGTGCAGTCTTTCAGGCGAAATAATGAGGCGCTCCGGCCAAGAGCTCATGTTGTCGTAATGGTAGTTGCTCCCGCCGCGCCGCAACCCCGCCCGGTCGACCTCGAGGCGACGGGCCATTTGGGCCTCGCTCCTCATCGGGTAATGCCGGAGGTTGAAAAGCCTCGGGTACCGTTCGCCAAGCGGGGGGTTGTGGTTGAACTGCCGGATATTGGTCGCCGACGCCCGCCATGAGCGGATCCGTGGCCCACAGTCAGGAAAGAGGCTGTAATGGCGCACCCGTTCCACTGCCCGCTCGGCACGCTGGTCGTCTGCCTTTGTCCACCAGAAATTGTAATTATTGAACTGGATCCAATCGTAAGGCGACTCCGCAACCTCCTCGAGCCAATCCCTGTACGTGCGGGCGCGGTCCGGGCCCTCCAGGAACTCGTCCTGGTCCGGCCAGGAAACCCAGTCGTAGCGCTGCGCGTAATCTTTCATCAGGTGCTCCGACATGGCCGGGTAGAGCTCGTAGAAATCGACGCTGCGCGGGACGCTCTGGAGCTCAACCAGCTCCCGGGACAGTGAGCGCAGGACTCCGGGCGTCTCGTCGGTCGAACCGTGGTCCCAGACAATCAGGTCGTGGCCCTGCTCCCTCAGGTACCGGACGGCATCGACCACAAGGTCGCCGTCGTTGTAACAGAGCAGCACACCGAGCAGGCGCAAGGTGGGCTTATTTGCGCCGCCGTGACCCCGGCGCCACGGGAACAGTCGGGCCGTTGCTTTGGTCATCTGCGTTCAAAGGCTATCTTCCTGTAGCTTCGCGGCAGTGGGAGACAAATCACGTGGGCAGCCCGAGGGTGCGGGGCAGCGGGTAGGCGTCGCAATACTCGGCATGCACCGCAGTGGGACGAGCGCAGTAGCTGGGTTCCTAGCCAAGGCCGGCTTCTTCGCCGGCGAGGAAGACGACCTGCTGCCGGCTGCTGAGGACAACCCGAAAGGCTTCTTCGAACGGGCCGACGTGAATGCCCTGAACGACGATCTCCTCGAACGGCTCGGTGGCAACTGGGACAAGCCACCCGGGCGCACTGCAGTCGCCGAGCGCACGCCAGCGTGGCGGCCCAAGGTCGACGAAGTGCTGGGCACGCTTGCGGCCGAGGCCGCGGGCCGTCCATTAGTGCTGAAGGACCCCCGCATCAGCCTGCTACTGCCGGCGTGGCTGCCGGCGCTGGAGGACCGCTTCGAGATCATCCTGGTCGACCGCAACCCAATCGACGTCGCCCTTTCGGTCCGCAAGAGGGATGGCCGCCCGCTCTACGTGGCCTTGGCGCTCTGGCAGCTCTACTGCAGCGAGCTGCTCGAAGGCTTGGCCGGCAGGCGCGTGCTCGTTGTGCGGTACGAGAACTTCGTGGAGAGCGCGGCCGCCGGGCCACAGCTCCTCGAGCGCTTGGGGGAGCGTCTCCCGGCGAAGGTAGCTGCCGCTGGGCGGGCGAAAGGTTTTGTCTCGGGCGATATGCGCCATCACCAGACCGCCGCCCAGGATCCTGCCCACGAACAGGTCCTCACCACGGCCCAGTTCGCTCTCTACGGGTGGCTCCGCGAACTGCCAGAGGGCTGGGTCGAGCTCCAGCCGCCCAAAAAGCTGCGGGCGGAGCCCGAAAATGCTCTCGTCACCGTGGCCGAGTACTACGACGCGATGGGTGACCGCTACGGCATGGAAAAGGCGTACGACACAGAGCGCCACAGAGCCCTCCATTTCGAGCAGGCGACCGAGCTCAAGGACCACCACATCGAAAACCTCGAAACCGAGCTGCGCAAACTCCGCCGGCGAGCCGAAAAACAGGAGGCTCGTGTCGCCGATGCGGAGAGCGAGGTGGAGGAGCTGGGCACGGTCAACGAGGCGCTGCGCGCTGAGCTGCGCAAGCTCCACGAGGACGGCCGAGCCGCGGCGAGCAACCTCGTTGCCGTGGCGAAGCGGGGACTGTCGGGGCGCGGCCCGGGCAGAGGCTAGAAACCGAGCGCTAGCCTGCGGCCGCTTCCGGGCTAAGGCGCTCCACCAATAGGTCGGGGGCCCGCCTCGGCGATGAACAGAACTCGAGCAGCGCCCGCGCGCCGCGCTCCCAGGTGTGACTTTGAGCGACGGCGGCGAAACCTTCGGCCGGAGGAGGGCTCGCCAGCACCTGTTCGAGAGCGTCCTCCAGGGCGCGGTCATCTCCTGCCGGGACCGTGACGCCGAGGCCGGCGTTGGCAATTTCCTCGGCGAGGACGTCCCCTTCGGTTAGCACCATCGGCAGGCCCGCCCACAAGTAGTCGAGGACTCTCGACCGGAACGAGTAGCGGGTCTCGATGTGGTCGAGGTGCGTGCTCACCGCGACGTCGGCGTCGAGCAGGAAATCAGCACGCCGCCCGTAAGGCACCCAACCGGCGTTGAAGAACACGTGTGTGCCGGTTAGCCCAAGCCTCGCCGACTGCTCCTGGAGCTCGGTTGCCACACGCATCGCCGGGATGTCGGGGTTGGGGTGCCGCATCCCTATGAACACAAGGCGCAGCTCGGGGAGACGTTGGCTCAGACGGCGTACGGCCCTGAGCAGCGAAATGGGGTCGAGCCAGTTGTAGATACCTCCGCCCCAGAGCACGACTTTGTCGTCGTGGCCAATACCCGGTACCACGCCTCGCAGAGCATGGCCCTGGCGCCGTGGAGGCACACT
>DATKHZ010000167.1:0-4648 GCA_035509995.1 Acidimicrobiales bacterium
TTCCCATTTCGAAGCTCCGCCAGTGGGCTTGGTCGCGATAACGACCCCGCCGTCGTCGTCCACTGCTACGCACAACTTTGTGCTCGGGCACGCGACGCCGTTGATGGCGTTGGTCCCGTCGATGTCGACCACCTTCCATGCCGTTGCACCCCCTATGGGGTTCTTGGAGATGACGGCGTGCCCGTCGTTGTCTACGGCTACGCACAGGCGCGCGGTGGGGCACGCTACTGCCGTGAGCCCGTTCGGGCTGGAAAGGGTAGCAAGTTCCCACACGGCGGGCTTGCGGGGAATGGTCGTCGCTGTGGTCGTTGGTGCCAACGTCGTCCTCGTGGTGCGGGGTACCGGCGAGGTTGGCCGGACGCTTGCCTTGTTGGCAGGGCCCGAGGAACAGCTAGTTGCTACCAACGTCAGAACGATAAGTGAGGCGACTTTGGCACGGCGCTCCCACGGACCGTTCATATGGAGTGGAGATTTTAGGTACCGGTTCAGGCCATGGTGACGAGGTCGAGCAGTTCGTCGCTCCAGCTGTCTTCGGTGCCGTCGGGCATGAGCACGACACGGTCGGGCGCGAGCTCGCTGACAAATCCCGCGTCGTGGCTCACGAGTACCATTGCGCCCGGCCATTCGGACAGGGCACGGCCGATACCTTCGCGCGAAGGGGGGTCAAGGTTGTTGGTCGGCTCGTCCAGCAACAGGCAGTTGTGGCGGCCGGCGACGAGCTGGGCCAAAGCCAGCTTGGTTTTTTCCCCGCCCGACAGAGTGGACGCATCTTGGAACGCCTTATCCCCGATGAGGCCGAACATGCCGAGCAGGCCGCGCAGCTCCGTTTCGGGAGCGTCCGACTGTTCGCGCACGTGGTCGATGACGGACCGCCCTCCGACGATCCCTTCATGTTCCTGCGCGTAGTAGCCGATCGACACGCCTATCCCGCTTCGCCAGCTGCCGTCGGTCGGCTCGGCGAGGCCGGCCAGTATGCGGAGCAGGCTCGTTTTGCCGGCGCCGTTCAAACCCATGACGAGGAGGCGCTGGCCGCGCTCGACGGCGAAGGTCACATCCTCGAACACCGGTGGGCCTCCGTAAGCCTTGGCAAGGCCTTCCGCTTCTATGACCACACGGCCCGTATGCGGAGGGGCAGGAAAGGTGACCCTGTAGCGCCGTTCGCGCCGGCGGGGCGCAGGGGTGGCGACCGCCTCCAGCCGGGCGACCCGCTTGTCGAGAGACTTGGCGACTCTGGCACGCTTCGCGGTCTGGTGACGCATCGAGTCTGCAAGGTCCGAGAGGCGTTTGATCTCGGCGGATTGGTGCTCGGCGATCTTGGCCTGGCGCACCTCGTCCTTGGCGCGGGCGTCGCGGTACTGGGTGTACGTGCCCTTGTACTCGACAAGCACGCCCTCGTCGAGGTGCATGACCCGGGTGATCGACTCGTCCAGGAGCTCTATATCGTGGCTGACCACGAGGAGGGCGCCCCGGTAGGAGCGCAGGAAACCTACGAGCCAGGCCTTGGCGTCGCTGTCGAGGTGGTTCGTCGGTTCGTCAAGGAGCAGCACGTCGCTGCCAGCGAAGAGGATTCGGGCGAGCTCGAGCCGGCGACGCTCTCCACCCGACAGGACGCCCACGGGGAGGTCAAGGCGGTCGTCGGCCAACCCGAGCCCGGCCACTAGCTGGCGCACCGCAGCTTCGGCTGCGTAACCTCCCGCGACAGCGAAGCGCTCTTCTGCACGGGAGTAACGGTGGATTGCCCGTTCCGAGGGGTCCTCCTCCATCGCCAGACGAAGCTTCTCGAGCCGCTCGGCCGCTTGGTCGAGCTGGCGGCCCGACAGGACGTGGGCAAGCCCAGTGGCCTCTACCTCGGTGGCCAACCGCCGCGGGTCCTGGGTGAGAAAGCCCAGCTCACCGTGCGCCCGCGCGCTGCCGCCGGCGGCAGGAAGCTCTCCGCTCAAGACCTTGAGGAGGCTGGTCTTACCAGCCCCGTTGCGGCCCACCAGGCCGACCTTGTCGCCGGCGCGCACAGTGAAGGACGCCTCGGACAACGTGAGGCGCCCGCCCACTTCCACGCTCAGGTTGCGGGCCTCGAGCACAACTCCATGATGGCTGCTCGGCGGGTGTTCTTAGTGATCTTGGTCGCGCGGCTGCGCCAGCCAGCCTTCCCAGCCGCCGTCAGCCTTGGCCCGCTCGACCGCCGCAAGGCCGGCTGGGCTCATACGACCTTCGGTCATGAGGCGCCCTGCGAGCGCCACATTGTTCGCCGACCAGGCGCTTTTGTACCGCCTTGGCGTGAAGCGTTGGCGGTATGTGAGCTCGTCACGGCGCCCGACCTGGCCGTCGACCCAGCCGTAGCAGACGGCCTCCTCGAGGGCCTGCTCGTAGGTGATGGTCGTGGCCCCCGTCGTTGCTCCCCGTACCTTCTTGGCGAGGACCAACCAGACCCCTGGTCTGGCCGCGTGGTTGGCATCGAGCCACCTATGCCACTCAGCCAGGTCAGGGACCAGCAGCTCGGGCAGCTCCGTCGCCATCACAGCCAGCTTGCCAGTTGTCCAGCGCACCGCCGCGCCGTCCCGCACCCGCGGCGACCGTGGCGTAATCTTGCCTCAGTGCCGTCGTCTACCTTCAGCGAGCTAGAGCCGGTAGTGGCCAAGCTGCTCGACCGGCACTTGGCCGCTGCTCGTGAGTGGTTCCCACACGAACTTGTGCCGTGGGACCGAGCGTCTGAGATCGTCCCGGGCGTGCCATGGGACCCGTCCCTGGGGGCAGGGCTGTCCGATGGGGCGCGCAGCGCGATCTTCGTCAACCTGCTCACGGAGGACAATCTCCCGTACTACACCACTGCGCTCTCGTCGGCTTTCGGGGAGCGTGGCGCGTGGGGTGAATGGATGTGGCGTTGGACAGCGGAGGAGGGACGCCACTCCATCGTCCTGCGCGAATGGGTGACAGTCTCGCAGCTCATTGACCCCGTAGTGATGGAGCGAGGTCGTATGCAACAGGTGTCGAGCGGCGTGGCGCCCGACCCCTGGTCCTCGGCACTGGGCCCCTCGGCCCCGGCAGCGACACTGGTTTACGTGTCGCTTCAGGAGCTGGCCACACGGGTGGCACACTTCAACACCGCCAAAGCGCTCGACGACACGGCGGGTTACGAGATCATGAAGCGCGTCGCGGCCGACGAGAACCTTCATTTCCTGTTTTATCGCGACCTTTCCACCGCGGCCATGGAACTGTCGCCTTCCGAAATGGTCATTGCGGTGGAGCGCGTTGTCAAAACCTTCAATATGCCGGGCACCGGGATCTCGGGGTACCACGAGCACACTGTGGCGATTGCCGACGAAGGCATTTACAGCCTTCTTATTTTCCACGACCAGGTCCTCACGCCGACGTTGCGGTCGTGGCGCGTGGAGCAGCTGACGGGGTTGAGCCCGGAGGCGTCCGAGGCTCGCGACCGCCTGCTGGCTCACGTCCAGCGAGTAAACCGGATAGCCCATCGTCTCGAAGAGCAGAGGTTGGAAAAGTTTTCAGAAGCGCCAGCGTCTGCCAAGTAGGAACATCCCGCCGAGGCTGAGCACTCCTAACGCCCACAGCTCCGGGTACCAGTCGAAGCCGCTGTAGCGGAAAACGATGTAGTGCTTGCCGGGTGCGAGGTTCACGCCAACCAGAGCTGGGGCCAACATTTCGGTCCGAGTGGCCCGGCCGTCCACCCAGGCGTGCCAGCCCGGGTCATAGGCGACCGAGAACACCAGCGCGCCGGGCTTGTCCATTGTCACCTCGGTGCCGAAGGAGCCTTGCGGCGGGCTGGCTTGGACGCTGTCGACGGTCCCGGGCGAGGCGACGCCCAGCTCCGCCTGTAATGCCGAGACCGACGGCGCGGGTGGTGGGCTCGCTCCCGGCCATTTCACAGCCCAGTCCTGGTTGGCTTGCAGCTCGTCCAGGAACATCAGGGACTTCGAGCCTATGTCGGCCCGGTCGGCAGAAAGGGTGCCTGAGACCTGTACAAGGTCGATATAGCTGTTCGATGCGATGACCCAAAGCGAGTAGTTGCCATCGACGAGAGCCCTTTGTGCGGGGACGGGAGCGTTCATCCCGGTAGGTAAAATCATGTAGCGGACTCCGAAAAGGGCATAATCTGCAGGGTCCTCCTCATCGAACTCGATTTCGGGGTCCAGCATCAACGACAGGCTTGGCACCGTGTAAGCCACTTCATCGATATCTTGGCTCTCGATGTACTTGTAAACAGGTATGTACCCGACCGTGAACTCTTGGCCCCAGTTGACGGACTGGCCTGCGTATGTCCGGCCGCCTCCATGGTCCTTTATGTAGCGGAGCAACGGGCTTATTTCGGCGCCCCCGGTTGCGTCGGCACGCCGCTGGTAGGAAATGGCAGCTGCATTGCGTTGGTCGTACTGGGAGACTGTTCTCGCCGCAGGCCAGAAGCACGCGGCCGAGCCGGCGGCAACGGCAGAGAGGGCCGCAAGGCGCGCTCGGCGTGAGGTCGCCAGCGTCCCAACTGTCGAGTTGCAGACGTGCCAGACCGCAACAATCGCTATACCAGCCAGGTAGAGCCCGGCCAATTGGCTCCCCATCATGAAGCGGCGGAAGTACAGGTCGGAATGCCCCGGGACCAGGTCTGCGAGCGGGCCCCATGTGGTAGGCCCAAAGCTGA
>DATKHZ010000168.1:0-2775 GCA_035509995.1 Acidimicrobiales bacterium
GTGGAGGTAGGCCATGCGCGGCCCCCGGCCCGTCGGGATCCCCTCCGATGCCAGTTCGACAACGGCGTCGAAGTCCTCCCGGGACAGCTCGCCGTACGGGGCAGACCTGCGGAGAAGGTCGAAGAGCCCGTCCTCCTGCCACTCGCCCGCGGCCGACACCTCAGCGATGACCTGCTGGGCCAGGATGTCCAGCGGCGCGGCGGGGGGGAGCACAGCGTCGAGCCGGCCCTTGCGCACGGCTGCGAAGAGCGCCGCGCACTCGACGAGTTCGTCCCGCGTCGTCGGGAAAAGTATGCCCTCGGGCACCCCGTGGCGGGAGTGGTTGGAGCGCCCGACCCGCTGCAGGAAAGTCGAGATCGCCCTCGGGGAACCCACCTGGCAGGCCAGCTCGACCGGGCCGATGTCGATGCCCAGCTCCAGGGAAGCGGTCGCCACTAGTGCCCGGAGGTCCCCGGCGCGCAGACGAGACTCCGTCCGCCGGCGCCGCTCCGCCGACAGGCTCCCGTGGTGAGCGGCCACCTGGTCAGGCCCCAGGATCTCGCCGAGCAGGTGGGCGAGGCGTTCGGACAGCCGGCGCGTGTTCACGAAAACGAGCGTCGTCTGGTGCCCCTTGACATGGTCGGCGATGCGCTCGACGATCTCGGCCATTTGTTCTTGGGAAAGGACGGCCGCAAGCTCCTGTTCCGGAAGCTCGATGCTGACCCGCACGTCGCGCTGGTGCCCGCAGTCCACTATCTCCACGTGGCGTTCGCCCGGTGTGGTCCGCTTAGTCCCGGCGAGATGCGTCGTCGCACCCGCGCCGCTGAGGAGCTGGGCAGTGACCTCGATCGGGCGTTGGGTCGCGGATAACCCAACCCGCTGGGGGCGTCCCTCCAGCTGGACGTGCTCCAGCCGTTCGAGGCTCAGGGCCAGGTGCGACCCTCGCTTGTCGCGGGCCAGAGCATGGATCTCGTCGACGATGACCGTGTGCACCCCGGTCAGCGTCTGCCTGCTGCGCTCGGCCGTGAGGTACAGGTAGAGGCTCTCGGGCGTGGTGACGAGGAGTGTCGGGGGGTCCTTCACCATGGCGGTGCGCGCCCCTGCCGTCGTGTCACCGGTGCGGACCGCGACGGTGATCGGGGCCACCGGAAGGCCGAGCCGTTCCGCGGCCTCGGCGATCTCGGCGAGCGGGCGCTCGAGGTTTTGCTGGACGTCGACTGCCAACGCCTTGAGCGGGGAGACGTACACGACCCTGGTACGGCCGCTGAGCTGCTCACCGGCCTGGTGCGCCCGGTAAGCCTGGTCGATAGCCATAAGGAAGCCGGCCAGGGTCTTGCCAGATCCGGTGGGGGCAGCAACGAGGACGTCGGAGCCGCTCTGCACGAGCGGCCAGGCGTGAGCCTGCGCTTCGGTCGGGCCCTCCGGGAAACGGCCCGCGAACCAGGCGGCGATGGCCGGATGGAGCTGGAGGGGGGCCGGCGCTTTTGGCATGTTCTCCATTCAACACCGGGGGAGTGACGTTTAAACGGGCGGCGTGGAAGGGGCCTGCGCGCCATTGCGGCTCGGAGAGCGTCCCCTCTCGGCTTGGCTCTGGCTCTCGTGGGTAGTAGTAAACTCAAATGCGACGATTGAGCCGGCCAGGTGGTCGCGGTCAGGCGTGGGCCCGATAGCTCGGGGCCGCGACCTGGTCGAGGAAGGTCGGGACTCCAAAGGGCTGGGTGCTGGCTAACGGCCAGTCGGGGTGACCCGCAGGAAAGTGCCACAGAAAACAAACCGCCGAGGCATGGTCCGAGAGGTCGGTGCCGAGGTAAGGGTGAAACGGTGCGGTAAGAGCGCACCAGCGCCCAGGGCAACCTGGACGGCTCGGTAAACCCCACCCGGAGCAAGGTCAAACGTGGGACGGCCGGCCCGGCCGATGTCCCCAGGTAGACCGCTTAGATGGATGACCACCCATCCGGCGCCGGCGACGGCCCGGTGGACAGAATCCCGCCTACAGGCCGGCTCACTCGTCTTTTACCAGCTGACCAGCGCTTTTTACTCCGCCCAGTACCGTCTGACTCCGCGCGCCAGCGATCGCCTAAGCCGCAAATCGCTTCGACATCGTCGGCCTGTTCGATAACAACGGCCCCCCCAAGGTCGCGACCCGACGCTCATCGCATGGTCTGACCAGAAGGGGGCCTCCAAGGCGACCGAGCGGCCTATCACCGCTTCAACTCGTGACGCTAAGAAGCGACGGCCGCGGCGGACGGGAAGTCGTGCGGCACGTCGGGCACGAGGCCCTGGTCGCGGATGGCCTGGACTTCCTTGACCAACTGAGTGCGGTGCTCCCGCACCTCGGCGGTGTCGGGCAAGCACGACTCGGCGGCCTCGACACCCATTATCACTTCGGCCACCAGGCTTGCCATGTCGTCGTTATCCATCTCGCTTCCCAGCATAAGAGAGAAGCGGCCATACGCCGCTTGGTCGTGGACGGAAAAATCGACGCAGGGGTCTGAAAGGTTCGATAAGCCTCGGCGGGCTCCCCGTCATTTCCTGCGCCCTGCACGCCCGAAGGCGCACTAATGGTTGCCCGCCTTCAACGTCTCCCGGCAGCGCGCCCCCGAGCGCAATCCCCAAACCGGGTGTCGATGCCCATCACGATGTAATGGGCCGCGTCCCACGACGCCCGACGCTGGGCCGGCGTGAGCTTGGTCCCCTGGGATGGATCAGTTTGTAGCAGCCACCGGTCCCACAGCAGATATAGCGCCTCGACCCAATCGGGGTCGTCCCAGCGGTCCTCGGCCTCCATGGCGACCA
>DATKHZ010000169.1:0-2735 GCA_035509995.1 Acidimicrobiales bacterium
GGCGGTCAACGTGGCGGAGTGCCCAGGAGTCGAGCACCCCGTCCAGACCGGAGCCAGCCGCCAGGTTTCGCCAGCCCGTCAGGATGGGCCCGTAGCGCTCAGCCACCGTCGGCAGCCCTAGAGGTACCTCGACTCCGGCGAGGGCCCAGGTTGCCTCCAGCACCCGGACCAGCTGAGGCTGGGACCACGGAATGGTCGGGAGGCTGCCTTCGATGTATTCGAAGACCGTGACTATCCAGTGGCCGTCGTCGATGACATGTAGGAGCAGGGGGGCCGGGGCAGCGGTGGTCAGCAGGGCCGATACGGTTGCCTCCTGGCGCAGGATGCCCGGTGACTCCGCGTTCTGGTCGGGGGAGACGGCCTTGACGAAGACCACTCGGCCATCGGCCAGCCGGCAGCGTGCCGCCAGGGAGGGTGAGTAGCCGCCCTGACGGTTGGTGGCTTCGGCCACCGTCGTTCCCAGCTGTTCCTCTAGTCCGCGCCGTACCGCTGGCGGCAGGTCATCGAAGGTCAAGCGGTGCCTTGGAGTGCCCATTTAGAGATGATCGCGTCAGTGTCGGGGCGTCATCGGTGAATTTCCGCGCACTGTTAACGGGTACCCACCCGACTATCGAGGTGGTGTCTCTCCTTGTCATCGCCGGGCCGCCCGGTGCCGGCAAGTCGATTCTGGCCCGAATCATCGCTGACACTGCGGGGCGCAGCGTCCTGCTGGAGGGTGACGCCTTCCTCGCCTTCTTGGCCAGCGGTCGTTCCTTGCGAGCCCAGCAAAGTCGTTTTGGCCAGGACACCCGGGGATGAGGGGCGAACCGTGCGCCTGAGTGACGAATTTCGTTCGCCAGCGAATTCGTCACCAGGCGGTGCGGTCTCGCCCGTTCTGGGCGCGGGTCAGCGACAGGGGTCAGTCGGCCGGGCCCTGCTTGCTCGCCCAGGTCTCGATTCCGAGCCCGAAGATGCGCACGAAGCCTTCTGCGTCCTGGTGGCGGAAGCGGTCGGCGGCAGAATAGGTGGCCAGGTCGTGGTCGTACAGGCCGACCGGGCTCCTCCTGCCTGCGACGAAGCAGCAGCCGAGACCACCCGGAGCGGTGCCGGGCTCGCAGCGCAGGCGGACCTCCCCGGTCACGTGGCGCTGGGACTCCGCGAAAAAAGCATCGAGCGAGGCCTTCAGCGGGGAATACCAGAGCCCGTCGTAGACGAGCTCGGCCCAGCGGGGTTCCAGCCGGGATTTTTCGTGGGCCACGTCGCGTTCGAGCGTCATGCCTTCGAGGTCTTGGTGGGCCATCAGCAGCGCGAGTGCGCCCGGGCACTCGTAGATCTCCCGGCTCTTGATGCCGACACGGCGGTTCTCGATCATGTCGATCCGGCCGAAGCCGTACGGGCCGACGAGGGTGTCGAGGGCGGGTACGAGTTCGTGGAGATCAAGCCGGCGCCCGTCCACCGAAACCGGTAGCCCGGCCTCGAAGCCCACGACCACCTCGAGGGCCTCGCCGCCGGCGGCCTTCGGCACCGTCAGTTCGTAGACGTCGGCCGGCGGCATCACCCACGGGTCTTCTAGGATGCCGCACTCGACCGTACGGCCCCAGAGGTTTTGGTCCACAGAGTAAGGGCTGACCTTGGTGGCCGAGATAGGGATCCCGTAGCGCTTGGCGTAGTCGATCGAGTCGTCACGCGTGAAGCCCCACGAGCGCACGGGCGCGATCACTTCCAGGTCCGGGGCCAGCGCGCGGCTCGAGACTTCGAAACGCACCTGGTCGTTGCCCTTGCCGGTGCATCCGTGGGCGATCGCGTCGGCGCCGTGCCGGCGAGCAGCCGCCACTAGGTGCTTCACGATGATGGGCCGAGAAAGCGAGCTGATAAGCGGGTACTTGCCCTCATACAATGCGTTGGCCCGGATAGCGGGCGCCACGAAATCGGCCCCGAACTCCTCCCTGACGTCTACAACTGCGACGTCCACCGCTCCCGCCGCCAGGGCACGATTGGTGACAGCCTCCCAGTCGCCGCCCTGGCCTAAGTCGGCGGCGAGCGCTATGACCTCGACACCCATCTCCTCGGTCATCCAACGGACCGCGACAGACGTATCGAGCCCACCGCTGTAGGCGAGAACAACCCTCTTAGCCATTGAAGTTTTCCCTCTTTTTCCTTTAGATGTCCTGGCCCGCCATACGAGCCAGTTTGCGCGCGAGCGCGGAGCCTTTGGTGCGCTCAGCCGCCACAACGAGAACGGTATCGTCACCTGCGACAGTGCCAATTACCTCGGGCATCCCGGCTCTGTCGAGGGCAGACGCGACAACGTGGGCGCACCCAGGCGGCGTGCGCACCACTACGAGGTTGCCCGAGCTCGAGAGATCCGCGACCCACTCGCCTAGCACGCGCCGCAGGTGCAATTCGGGAGTAGGCCGCTCGTTCGAGCCCTCGGGCAGCGCGTACACGAGCACTCCCCCGGGCCGGCGGACCTTGACAGCGCCCAGCTCTTCGAGATCGCGCGATACCGTCACCTGAGTCGCCTCCACGCCGCGCTCGCCGAGCAGCCGGACCAGCTCAGCCTGGCTCCCGACTGCCTCTTTTTCGAGGATTTGGCTTACGCGGTGCTGCCGCTGGGTCTTGGTGAGCCTCACGCCGCCGCCCCTGCCCCGAACATCCACAACAGGAGGCCCCGCATGGCGCGCAAGCGGTTCGCTGCCTGCGGCCACACGAGGCTGGCGGGACCGTCGATCACGTCCGCGGTCACCTCTTGCCCG
>DATKHZ010000170.1:0-2098 GCA_035509995.1 Acidimicrobiales bacterium
AGCCGCTGCTACGCTCAGCTCGCTGTCCACCTGCAACAACAGGTCGGCGACAGCCTGGGGCAACTGGCGGTCGATGTCGACGAGCGCGATCGCGTCGTTGATCCCAGCGCGCAGCGACAGGCGGAGCACCTCGGTGGAGGGCTCGTTTACAACCATGACAGCGCCCCTCCCCTGCCGGTCCCGCAGCAGCGAGCCGACCTTGTCGAGCACGTCCTCCCTGACCTGGGACGGCCCGAGCACCAGCACTACGACCCTGCCATCTTGATAGCGGCCCAAGTCGAGCTCGTCGAAGCTTGCGAGGCTGTGAGCACCGAACGGCTTCGGCAACGCCCGCGCAATTGCATGGAGCAAGCGCGGGTCTTGCTCGACAACGACCACCATGCCCTTGCGGCCACCGGGCGTGTCAACTGTGCTCATTTGTTTAGCCTGCGAGGTTCGCTGCGGCTCGGCATCAACGGGCCTGGCTCTTTCACTACTTTGCAGGGCACGCGCTCTGCTCTGCGGCACTTCGTGGAATGGTAGTCCGAAGAAGTACTACCTGGCACAGCCACTTGCCAGGCAGGGCACGCAGCGTCGCCGCTCCGCCGGATCGGTGGCTGCCAACTCGCTCTCAGCGGTGGCCAAGCTTCCTAACGCCGGAGCAGGGCCCATATCACAACCACGTTACGTGGTCACACACGCTCGTCCAACGAGCGGATCGGTCGTACGGCCGGGCTCTCGAGCTTGCGGTGGCCGGGGAGGAGGCCGGTTCAGCCGGCGGCGAGGTGGAGGACGAGCAGGTTGGAGAGCACCGCCGTCGCATAAATGCCAGCAGCAAAGCATGCGGCGCCCATGACGCCGAGGCGGGGCCGGCTGTTGAGGACTTTCAACCCCAGGAGCCCGAGGATCGCCAACTTCACCCAGAACAAGCTCTGGCTCGCCAGCAGCAGAGAAGACAGCGGGTTCGCCTCAACGCCGTGGTGGCCCAGGAGCAGGTGGGTCGTCACCACGTCGGCACCGTTCAGGAACGTGAGGGCAACCAGGGCGGTCAAGGTAACCGCGCGGACGCGAGCCGCCAAAGCCCCCGTGAGCTGGGAACGGCCCGGAGGCCGTACCCCATCAGACGGCTCTGCAATACCCTCGGGAATGCTCGGGGCCAGGGCGGTAGCCGTGATGGTCTCCTCCTCGGACGCACCGTGGCCTTCTATGCCGCGGTTCTTCCAATACCCATCGACATGTACCCTTAGCGACTAAAACGTCGCGTAGTTTACATGGAAAATGACAACATGACATGACAACTACTCACGTTCCTGGAGCCTCGGTGTACTTCTCATAGTGTTCGAGAAGCGAGAGCAACGTGTCGTACAGCTCAGCCTGAGCCCGAGCCTTGTCACGGCGCTCGCGGAGGCGGTCCACGGTCAAGTTGCCAACGTTCGCGCCGTCGATGGTCATGTCTTGCAGGATGAAGCGAACTTGCTTACGGGTCATGACGAGATATCTAGCAGAGGGCCCGGGCCCACACCTATTTCCTCTAACAACATCTCGGTTGAGTTTTGGGACCCCCAACGTGACCATCCGCTCACGCTCCGAGAGACGCACGCTTCCCGGCTCCTCGGCGGTTGTACCGTCATGTCTTGCCCACACATGCGCGGGCCTTGTCGTTGCTATTGGTCACGGCGGCGGGGAGGCCTGCGCGAGGGCCAATCAGGACAGCGAGCAGGGCGTTTGTGAGTGTTTTCGAAGGCAGAGCAGGTCCTGGTACTAATTGGGTCGTGTACCTCGCCATCGTCGTGTTCTTGAGCGTGCTCCTCGTCCCCCTCGGCGCGATGATCTACGGGGCAAAGTTCCGCCCTCAGCGTCCCGTCGACAGGCCCGGTCCTAGGTGGCCCCGATGGATCGTCGGGGTGCTCGTAATGACCGCCGCGCTGACAGGAGCCCTCATTGGTGGCGCGGGTAGGTCAGTCGGCGGCTTGCTGTTAGCGGTCCTCGTCACCGGTCTCGTTGCCATCTATGTGTTGTTGGGACTAGAAGGTGGCCTTCCCAGGAAGGGGCCGGAGAGGCGCGGCGGGCGGAACAGCTAGCCTTGCCAGGTCAACCAAATTGCGCGGCCAGGCCAAGC
>DATKHZ010000171.1:0-2348 GCA_035509995.1 Acidimicrobiales bacterium
GACACGGTGGCGCATCTCGTCGGCCGCCTTGTTGGTAAAGGTGATCGCCAATATCGCGAATGGGGAGAGCCCTTTTTCGCGGACCAACCAGGCAATGCGGTGCGTAAGGACGCGCGTCTTGCCTGAGCCTGCCCCCGCCACGATCAGGAGAGGCCCCCCGACGTGTGTAACGGCCTCGAGCTGAGACGGGTTCAGGCCCTCCAGGAGGACCTGGTGCCGGCCTGGCCCACCGTGGCTGCCATCCTCGGGTGCAGCCGCATCCTCGGGTGCAGCCGCATCCTCGGGTGCAGCCGTATCCTCGGCTCCAGCCGTATCCTCGGCTCCAGCCGTATCCTCGGCTCGAGGCGCACCCTCGGCTCCAGCCGTCAGTGCCCCATCCCGACGTGCTGGGAACGCTGGAGCGACTTGCCCTCCGTGAGCAGTGCCGGCGCCACCATCACCTCGGCTTTCTGGAACTCTTTCACGCTCCCGTAACCACAAGTGGCCATGGACGTCTTGAGCGCCCCGAAAAGGTTGACGCGGCCGTCATTTTCATGGGCGGGCCCGATCAGGATCTCCCTCAGCGTGCCACGCATGTCGGTCTTCACCCGGGCACCGCGCGGGAGCGTCGGGTGGAAGGTGGCCATTCCCCAGTGGTAGCCGTGGCCCGGCGCTTCAGCGGCTGCGGCGAGAGGCGAGCCCAACATCACTGCGTCAGCACCGCAAACGATCGCCTTTGCGACGTCACCGCCTGTGCCCATCCCGCCGTCGGCGATGACGTGAACGTAGACACCCGTCTCGTCGAGGTGCTGTGCCCGCGCCGCCCTTGCGTCGGCGATGGCAGTTGCCTGCGGCACCCCGATCCCGAGGACCCCGCGAGTGGTGCAAGCGTGCCCTGGCCCGACTCCTACCAGGACCCCAACCGCCCCGGTGCGCATCAGGTGGAGAGCTGCCTGGTAGGAGGCGCAGCCTCCGACGATGACAGGGATTTCGAACTCGCGGATAAAGCGCTTCAGGTTGAGAGGCTCGACCGTCTTTGAGACATGCTCGGCCGACACAACTGTCCCCTGGACCACGAACAGGTCCAGCTCCGCCTCGACCAGCGCCTTGGCGTACTGGGCGGTGCGCTGAGGCGTCAACGAAGCGCAGGCGACGACACCGGCCGCCTTGATCTCGCGTATCCGGGCGGTCACGAGCTCGGGCTTCATAGGCTCGGAGTAGATCTGCTGCATTCGCGCCGTCGCCTTATCCGCGGAGAGATGGGCGATCTCCTCGAAATACGGGTCCGGGTCGTCGTAGCGCGTCCAGAGGCCCTCGAGGTTGAGGACGCCAACACCGCCGAGCTGGCCGATCTCTATAGCCGTCGAGGGGCTGACGACGCCGTCCATAGCCGCCCCCATCAAGGGGAGCTCGAAACGGAAGGCGTCGATCTCCCACGAGATATCCACGTCCTCCGGGTCCCTTGTCCGCCGGCTCGGGACGATCGCAATGTCGTCGAAGCCGTAAGCCTGCCGCCCTGTTTTGCCCTTACCTATCTCGATTTCCACAGTGCCTGCCTCTCGTACGCGTCACGGTGCTGTCAAGACGCGAGCCTACTGGGAAGCGGGCCGCCGCCGAGACATGATAGAGCGGCCCCGAGCCAGATCCGGGCGCGATAAGCGCCTCGGTTCAGGCGCGCGACAGGCCGATAGCGACGCGGGTCGGGCGGTCAGCGCGGGCCGGTTCGCCCTGCCCGTGCGGGGAGGGAGGAGGCGCCGGCTGACCCGTCGAGCGGTCCATCTCCATCAGGTAGATCTCGGTGACAGGCAGTGCCCCCGTCTCCAGTGCCGCGCCCAAGGTCGGGCTCGGCCGAGGAGTTGCATCGGCAGCTCCTCCCACCGCAGCCCCCGAGCCCGCCCGGCCCAAGGCCAGCTCTGCGCGCCTGGTGACAGGCAGCACGGGAGCAATAGGGAAGTCGTCCCGGGCGGGTGCGGGAGCGAGCAGGCCCGAACAACGAGAGCAGGATGAGCGGCCGGACGGGTTGTAGATGCCGCAGCGAGGGCACATCATGATTTCCCCAGGTTACCGTCCTGCGAGCCGCTGTGCCCCCTCAGGGCGCCGCCAGCGTCTTCGAGCACCCCGCTTTGCCTCCGGCGGCCCAGGACGGCGCCCAGCAGCTCGGCAAGCAGGCGCCCTGTAGCTCCCCAGACCGTGTCCTCATCGAGGCGGAAAAATGGGACCGCCCGAAAAGGCGTCGCCTCCTCATTGTGGCGCGAGGGCCAAAGCTCTTCGTGGTAGGCCCCGTTCGTCGCAAGCCGCGCCAGTGGTACCCAAAATACCTTGTCGACCTCGTTCGGGTCGGGAACGAACGCTGGGCCCGTGCCCTCTAC
>DATKHZ010000172.1:0-10862 GCA_035509995.1 Acidimicrobiales bacterium
AGACCGGAAGCAAGTACCACTGGAGTGCCTCCCGTGGACTGGTAATTGACGATCTCGGCTGGTCGCTGCACCGGCAGGATTATTACGCTGTCGCCGACGGCGTTTTGGTCACGTGAGAAAGCTTTGGCTGCGACGGCGATAATGCGGTCCATATCCTTTAGCCCTTCGGAATGGCTCACATTGGCATGCATGCGAACGAAGACAAGCGCCGGGCCATCGAGGGTGGGGTCGGGTGCCTCGGTCGCTCGTCGGAAACTGGCTGGCAGGTCGCGGATAGCCAGGAGCGCTCCGGTGCCCATGGAGGTGTGCTCGGCAAAGGTACTGGAGCCCGAGATAGCGGGGAACGTGGCGGTGCCAGCGACTTTGGCAGGCGTTGGGGGGAGATAGAGCGGCGCGGTGTTCGGCGAGCCAAAGCTGATGGTCACCGAGGCACCGATGTGGGTGTGGAGGAGCGCAAGCGTGGCGGCGCCCAGCACCACCTGTGGCTTGTCCGGGTCCAAGGCGTGGCCAGCGAGGATCGGGGGGCCCACCGTTGGCATTCCGGCCTCCGCCGTCAACGCTGGGACAGTTTGACCATCTATTTGAAGATCGGGATCTCCGTACCCCGACCACGCGGCGACGTCGGGGTCGTGGCCGAGGGCGGCGAGTGCCTGGGGCGGGACATCGTTCCCGGACTGCAGGGCGTAGTCCCAGTTCCATCCGTAAAGCTTGGGATGCGTCACGAGGGTGTTCAGGCTGCTGCTGAAGGTAAGCGTGGCCGTCACCAGGGTCACGGCGATGGCCGCTCCGGCGAGGACCCATCGGGCCGGTACGGTGGTGCGCCCAGCTCCTGGTTCGAGGGCGAACTGTAGGCCGACGACCCCCGGCAGCGGCAAACCAATGGCGGCGGCAGCCTGGGCAACCCTGGACGGGCGTGCAGGGGCAAGACGGGCTCGCCGTGCGATCCGGTGCGGTGCCGCTCGCAGCGCTATGACAGTTGCCCCGAGTACGAGGCCCCCCAGCAACCAGAGCAAGCCGGCACCGAGCACCGTCCAATCGAGCGCGACGCCTGGGTGGTAGACAGCCCGGACAGGCCCGAGAGGTGACAGCGGCGACAGGCCGACCGCGATGGCACAGGCCACCAGGGACCCGGCTGCGATTGCGACAACAACGCCGAGCAAACCGTCGGCAACGGCAGCTGCGGGGCTGGCCCCCATTGCGCGGAGTACCTGGCGTTCTTCGTCGGTCGAGCGAAGCTGCCGCGCGATGATTGATAGGGCAATCCCGAGCGTGGCGAACGCCGCGATCAGCCCGAACATGGCGAGCGCTATTGACTCCGGTTTGACGGCTCGTTCGACCTTGGCCTCGGTGGTGGACGTGACGCTGAAGAAACCTGCCGCTCTGGGCGGCAGGACGCGAAAAAGGGCTTGTTCCACTGAGGCAATGTTCTTCTCACCGTGGACGAGCTGGATCCCGTACCAAGTGCCCTGGGTGTCCGCGTCCGGCACGAGGCGCGTGAAAGCGGGGGTGTAGATCATGTTGGTCGGGAGGCGGTCAGCGTCGTCCTCGATCACCTGGTTGTTGAACTCGACGATCCCAACAAGTGTCATGTCGACCCGCCGCACGGGCGGCACGCGGGGCGTCCCAAAACCGGGCAACGAGCTTTGCTGCGGCGTGTACAGCCCTATCGGGATGACCTGCCCCACGTGGGCTCCCAAAATGCTCGCCCCGAGCGAGGTGGTCATGAACTCGTTTACCCGGCTTGGGTTGGCTATTCGGCCCTGCAACGGTGTGACGCGGTCCTCGTCGAAGTAGAGGCCGTTGCTCCCTGCAAAATTGAGCTCGCCGATGATGGCAAGGTCGGGAGCGCCATCGCGCTCGATGGGGACTGCGGACACGCCGACCCAGCTCTCAACCGATTTCACCTCGGGTAAGCGGCCGATCGCTGCTGCTGTTTTGGGCGAATAAACGGTCGCGGACTCGCTGGAGGGCCCTCCCGCCCCGTAGGTCGACAGGGTCAGATCCGAAGCGTTGGTGCTGGCCAGGAACGCAGGGTAGGACGACTGGGTGCGACGCCCAGCCTGCACCGATCCCATGGCTACCCCGCCGATCAGCCCGATCAGCACTACCAGGACGGCGTAATCCCCCCAGCGGCGCGCGAAAGTCCTTCTGAACCGGTACCGGGCGACTCGAAGCGCGTCTCCGGCCGTCCCTGCCTCTTCCAGCGGGTACCCCGGCTCGCTCACCTTGCCTCCGGAGACACGTGCAGGCCCATAGCACGACTCTGACCCAAAGCGGTGGCCGACGCCAGGGTGCCTGCCTCACTCGGACGGTACGCCAGTACCTCCCCGGCCGTCCCTGCTGGCACGACAAGAACAGACAACAGAGCTCGGTGCTTGGCTATGGCCGGCAGCGACCTAGGGCTGGTCGGTCTCCTTCGGCGAGGTCGGCGTGAGGGCCACGGCTTCGGGCTCCGCCACCTCCGCCGGAGCCTCCTCGGGCGTCTCGCCGGGGGCCACTGGCTCTCCCCGTTTGGAAGCCTTCGCGGCTCTGGCGCGCTCCGCGGACAACAGGTCAGGCGGCAGTTCATCGCCGACCAGATCGTCACCCGGCTTGGGCCGGCCTTTCAACAACAACACGGCGGAGGAGACCGCGAACACCCCGACGCTGGTCCAGTCGTTGAGGCGGAGGCCCAGGTAGCGGTGTGCCGGGTCAATGCGCAGGTACTCGGTCCAGAACCTGCCGAAGGTGTAGAGGGCTGCGTATGCGCCGAACAGATAGCCGCGGCGCAGCTTGACATTCCGCTCGATGAGGAGGAGCAGCCCGAAGACGGCCAGATCCCAAATGCTTTCGTACAGGAACGTGGGCTGGAACGTCCCGGGCAGGTACTCACCCGGAGCGTACAGGTGTGTCTGGTACTTCGGAGGGATGCTGGCAAGTTGCGCATTGTTCGTGATCCGCACCGCCCAGGGGAGCTTTGAAGGGAGCCCGAACAGCTCCTGGTTGAAGTAATTGCCCCAACGTCCGATCGCCTGAGCGAATGCCAAGGCCGGCGCTACGACGTCGAGCAGCGGGGGGAGGGGGATACGCATACGGCGCGCCCGGAGCCACCCGCCGAGGACCCCGCCGGAAACTCCTCCCCAGATGCCGAGGCCACCGTTCCAGATCTCAAAGATCTGGACGAAGTTGCCACCCGTGTCCTGTTTCCAGCTCGTTGCGACCGAGTACAAGCGCGCTCCCACGAGGCCGGCGACCACCGCCCAAAACCCGATGGGCACGATGGTGCCGGCGAACCCGCCCAACTTGGCCCAGCGGCGCTGCATCAACCAGGCCGCAACCAGCACTGCTACGGCGATGATAAGGCCGTAAAAGTGCAGCTGGAGCGGCCCGATACTGAGGCTGCTGGAAGATGGGCTTGGGATGTAGCCGATCACGCTCCGGCCACGCTAGCTGGGCCGGAGGCGCCGCCAGGGCGCGCTCCGATCGGCAAGCTATGGTCGGAGGCGAACGGGAGGTAGTCATGGGGACGGCGCAGTTCATGCTCGGGTCGGAGGCGAGTTGCACCGATGGGGTCTGCGGGGTGATGTTGCGCATCCTCATCGACCCTCGGGAGCGGAAGGTCACCCACCTGATGGTCGAGCCGGCCGGCCGCGTTGGGCTAGGTCGGTTGGTCCCCCTCAGCCTTGTCGACTTCGATAGGTCGACAGCCGGCGTAGTGCAGCTCAGGTGTGACCTCGCAGCATTCGGGAAACTCGAAGCGGCTGACGCTGTGGGGGTGGCACCCGATATGGGCGGGAGCTACTTCGGATATGGCGGAGGCATGATCTTGCCGAGGGCAGTTGTCAGGGAAGTAGTTCCCCCAGGTGAGAAGGAGGTGCAGGAGGACGAAACCGCCCGGGCTAACGATGGCGATATCGGGCACCTCCACGGCCTGCTTGCCGATGAGGGCAGCTACGACGTGACCGCCCTGCTCTTCCAAGTTGGGCACCTGTGGGGCCGCAAGCTCGTGGCTATCCCGATAAGCGCAGTCATCGGCTTTGAAACTGACATCCCTCTCAGCTTGTCCCAACAGGAGGTCCTCGATTTGCCGGCCTTCGAGATCGATGGATCCTGACGCCGCCGCCCCGTCCGGTCGCTCTTTGATTGAACTGCGGCTGGCGCCGGACGCCTGGTAATCTAGGCGGCTGCTTCGGGCGTATAGCTCAGCTGGTTAGAGCGCATGCATGACGCGCATGAGGTCGGGGGTTCGACTCCCTCTACGCCCACCGCCAGTGAGCTGGGAATTTGCGGCGGCGAACCTTCCGTAATATTTATGCCGGCTCCACCGAAAGGAGACATCTGATGGCGAAGGTCCTGTGCGTCCTGTATGACGACCCGGTTTCTGGCTACCCAAAGACGTATGCCCGGGACGCCATACCCACGATCTCGTCTTACCCGGGCGGCCAAACGACGCCGACGCCGGACGCGCTCGACTTCGTTCCCGGTGAGCTTCTCGGCAGCGTTTCGGGTGAGCTCGGGCTGCGCCGGTTCCTCGAAGCGGGTGGGCACACGCTGGTGGTCACCTCAGACAAGGACGGCCCCGGCTCGGTGTTCGAGCGCGAGCTGGTCGATGCCGACGTCGTCATCTCGCAGCCCTTCTGGCCGGCGTACCTGACGGCAGAGAGGATCGCCATGGCGCCCAAGCTGAGGCTTGCCATCACGGCGGGGATCGGGTCTGACCACGTTGACCTGCAAGCCGCCGCCCAAGCCGGCATCACCGTCGCCGAAGTGACCTACTCCAACAGCATCAGCGTCTCTGAGCACGTGGTCATGATGATCCTCGCTCTCGTGCGTAACTACATCCCGGCCTACGGCTGGGTGGTCCGCGGCGGATGGAACATCGCCGACTGCGCAGAACGCTCCTACGACTTGGAAGGGATGTCGGTGGGAACGGTCGCCGCCGGCCGGATCGGGACCGCTGTGCTGCGACGGCTCAAACCCTTCGACGTCAAGCTTCATTACACGGACCGCCACCGTCTACCAGATGATGTCGAACGCGAGCTAGGGCTCACGTTCCATGACAGCGCGGCGGCAATGGTCCCGCACTGCGACGTTGTCACCATCAACGCCCCGCTCTATCCTGAGACCGAAGGCCTCTTCGATGACCACCTCATCGCCACCATGAAGCGTGGCTCTTATTTGGTAAACACGGCTCGAGGCAAGATCTGTGTGCGAGATGCCGTTGTGCGCGCGCTGGAGAGCGGCCAACTGGCTGGCTATGCGGGAGACGTTTGGTTCCCCCAACCCGCTCCGAACGACCACCCGTGGCGCTCGATGCCGCACCACGGGATGACCCCGCACATGTCGGGCACTTCACTTTCTGCCCAGTCCCGCTACGCGGCCGGGACAAGAGAGATCCTCGAATGCTTCTTCGCCGGACGTCCCATCCGCGAGGAGTACCTTATTGTGGCCGGAGGTGCTCTGGCCGGTACCGGAGCACACTCCTACGGCGAGGGCAATGCGACGGGTGGGTCGGAGGACGCCGCCCGCTTTACTCGTTAAAAAACAGGAAGGGGTGCCGCCGGGCTCCCGCGGCGCGGCGAAGGCAAACTCGCTCTGTAGCGAATAAACCGCCTCCCGTCAGACGAACACAAAGACGGTCCCGTCTTCGACCTTGGTAGGGAAGGTCTGGAGATCCGTCAACGCCGGGGTCCTGATCGCCTTGCCGGTGCGAATATCGAAGCGGCCATTGTGCTTCGGGCACTCAATCACGTGACCCATGACGAGCCCGTCGCACAGTAGCGTCCTCTCGTGCGTACAGTGCCCGTCCGTTGCGAAGAACTCGCCCTCCGCGGTGCGGTATATGGCGAAGTCCCGATCTTCGTGGCTGAAACCAATGACATCCTCTTTGTCGACATCCTCGGCGACACACGCAGCGACCCAAGTTGGCATCTCGTGGGCCTGCATTTCAGCGGGTTTCGAGAAGCGCACGCCCATCGGGAGGGACGCGGTATGGAGCGGCACCGGGCGGAAGTTCTCGGCGCACATAATACGTCTGGTCCTTCAACTGGCGGAGCACCGCAGGAATGATCTCCTTGTAAGCGGCCCACAACGACGGGTAGGCCTCGGGCATATCGCGCTTGACCTCCTCGTGCAGGTCCGCCAACCTGTGGTACGGGACCATCGGGAACATGTGATGTTCGATATGGTAGTTCATGTTCGAGTATATAAAACGGTGGACACAGTTCATATATACGGTACGAGTGTTCAGCCGATGGTCCAGCACGTTTTCGCCCATGCCAGCGTGCTGTGTCAAGCCATAAATCTGGAGAAGATATACGCCGTAAATGCGAGGCCCGCCAACTATCAGAAATGGCACGACGGAGTGAGTGATAACAATTGCGGCGATTGTGAGGCAATAGATGCCGCACCACACACGCGCCGTACGAAAAACTCGGCTCTGCTCGTCCGGCGGCACGAAGGTCCGCTCCTCCGGCGTCAGGTGCCCTGATGCGTGGCACAACATCTCCCACAGTGCGTGCGGGAACTCTACCAGGCCGAAAAAGTTCAGCAGGATTCGTGCGAGCCGCGCTGGCCGCATCACGGCAATCTCGCGGTCGCGGCCGACGATCAGCGTGTCCGTATGGTGCCGCGTGTGGCTCCACCGCCATACAGTCGGATCTCGCATATCCATGAAGGAGGCGATCGCGTAGACCCTGTCATTCAGCCACGTGTTCTTGAAAGCCGTGCCGTGGCCGCATTCGTGCCACCTAGAGTCGCAACCCGAGCCATAAAGCACGCCATATATCGCGAAACACACAAGTGCCAGCCAACTCCGCCACAGCACTATCCCCGCGGCAGCGAACGCTCCCATAAGGCCGAACCACAGCAATGTGTCGCGAACCGCCGGGAAGTCTGAGCGACGCATGAGCTCCTTCATCCGCTTGCGCTCGATGTCGCTCCTGAACCACTCGCTCCCGCCGGCAAGTCCGAGTGAAACAGCTCGCTCTCCTTGCTCTCCCGTAAGGCTGTAACACTTCAGGCGTTCACGCCCCATGACCGCTGTCACTGCATTTCTCCTTCACTCGATGCTCCGCGACCACTCGTCATGGAGATCGACGTCCTCCCACACCTTAACGTGCGCTCGGCCGGCTCGCGTTCGGTCATGCGTTCGAGGAGGGTGGGCGGGAAGCGCTGATGAGGGGCAGGCCGGGGCCGGCGACGGAGCACGGGGCGGACGGCGACATCAGTGACCTCGTCACGGTGCGGTTCCTCGCCCTTGGCACATGGGGCGGCATCCTGGGCTCCCCCAGTGAGTAGGCTGCGAAGCCAAGCTGACGACGGGATGGCCAGCGCCGGGCAGGAGTGGGAGGATGTGTTCCAAACATGCGTTCCGATGCGGCGTAGTACGAACTTTGTTGGGTACGGCCGATGCTGTTCCTACGGTCGCCCTGGGATGAGCGCCGGGAACGCTCCACGGAGCGAAACGTGACAACGTCCGACGAGCCCACGCGCTCGACCAGGCACTCGTCGTTTACGGCGGCGCTCGACCAAGGCCAGGGCGTCCTGAGAATGGCCCCCAACTGGGTGCCCCGTTCGTTTTGCGTGCCCGGTCGCCGTATAAAACTGCACCCAGACGATTACTTCGCGTTCGGGGGCGCACGGGGGGGAATCGACGAACGCTGGTTGTCCTCGACTATTAGGGCCGACAATGGGCCGCTTACAGGGCCCGACGAGGGCTTGAGCTTTGCTGTGGGGCCCGACGGCGAGAGGTTGCCCTTCGACGAGGTCGTGGCCGACCTGGGCGTGTCCTTGATCGGCGAACGGCTTTGGAGGGATTATGGCGGCTGGCCCATGTACGCCAAGTTCTTCGACAACGAGGGCCCGTTGCCCTTTCACGTCCACCATTCCGATGAGATGGCGCGCTTGGTCGGGCGTACGGGCAAGCCCGAGGCCTATTATTTCCCACCGCAGATGAACAACCACTTAGGTACGACGCCGTGGTCGTTCTTCGGCCTGATCCCTGGAACGACCAAAGAGGCGTTCAAGGGCCGCCTGGCGGGTTTTGGGACCAAGGGTGACAACAGGGTCACGGATCTTTCCGTTGCTTACCGTATCCAGCTCGGCACCGGCTGGGACATGCCGACAGGTTGCCTGCACGCTCCCGCCAGCGTTTGCACCTACGAACCTCAGTGGGGCTCCGACGTCTTCGCCATGTGCGAATGCTGGACGAGCTCCCGCACGATCCCGGACGACCTGCTCTGGAAGGACGTCCCTCCAGAGCGGCGAGGAGACCTTGATTTCATCGTCTCGTTGGTCGATTGGGAAATGAACACGTCCCCGGACTTCTTCCGCTCGCGGTTTTCGCCCCCCGTCGCAGTCGAAGGCTGCCCCGAAGGGTGCCAAGAAAGCTGGGTCGTGTACCGCTCCGAGCGTTTTAGTGCAAAAGAGCTCACCGTTTTCCCTGGTCACCGGGCCCTGGTAAAGGACGCATCGGCGTACGGCTGTATAGCGGTCCAGGGCAGAGGTTCGCTGGGCAATTGGGCACTAGAGACCCCGACCCTTGTCCGTTTTGGGCAGCTCACTTCCGATGAGTTCTTCGTGTCCGAACAGGCCGCTCAGGCCGGAGTTTGGGTATCGAACACCAGCGAGAGTGAACCGCTGGTGATGTTGAAGCACTTCGGGCCAAGGAACCCCGACAACCGGCTCACCGAATAGCAGTGGGGACCTCGGGCGACCGAGGACGAGATATGGAGGCGATGTGGAGAACAACCGAGGTGTTGCATACGTTGAGCGTGGCAAGGTCGAGTTGAGGGCCATCGATTTCCCAGTTCTTGCTTTGGGGAACCGCCGATGCGACCACGGCGTGATACTCAAGGTGGTCAGCACCAATATCTGCGGGAGCGACCAGCACATGGTGCGGGGCCGTACCACGGCGCCGGCAGGGCTCATCCTCGGCCACGAGATCACCGGTGAGGTCATTGAGGTCGGGCGCGACGTCGAGTTCGTGAAGGTGGGCGACCTTGTCTCCGTGCCTTTCAACATTGCCTGCGGCCGGTGCCGTAACTGCAAGGAGGGAAAGACGGGCATCTGTCTCAACGTCAACCCGGCACGCCCCGGGGCCGCCTACGGCTATGTCGACATGGGAGGCTGGGTGGGCGGGCAGGCGGAGTACGTGATGGTCCCTTACGGCGACTTCAACTTGCTGCGCTTTCCGGACAGAGACCAAGCGATGGAGAAGATCAAGGACCTCACCTGCCTGTCGGATATCTTCCCGACCGGTTTCCACGGGGCCGTGAGCGCAGGCGTAGGTCCCGGGTCGGTTGTATATGTCGCTGGTGCTGGGCCGGTCGGCCTGGCTTGTGCCGCATCCTGCCACTTGCTCGGTGCGGCGGTGGTGATCGTGGGAGACCGGATTGCCGAGCGCCTCGCCCAGGCCCGCAGTTTCGGGTGCGAGACGATCGACATCGCCAAGGCGCCAGTCGCCGAGCAGATCGAGGCGATCGTCGGTGTCCCCGAGGTCGACTCCGCCGTCGATTGCGTCGGCTTCGAGGCGCGTGGCCACGGCGAGGACTCAAAGCGCGAGGTCCCGGCCGCCGTGCTCAACTCGCTGATGGAGGTGACCCGAGCGGGAGGGGCGATCGGTATCCCCGGCCTGTATGTCACCGGGGACCCCGGGGCAGTTGACGAGGCCGCCAAGCTCGGCAACCTGAGCATCCGCATCGGCCTTGGATGGGCCAAGTCCCACGCGTTCGTCACCGGCCAGTGCCCGGTAATGCGCTACCACCGTCAGCTCATGCAAGCGATCCTCCACGACAAAGTGCAGATCGCCAAGGCGGTCCACGTCGAAATAATCGCGCTCAGTGACGCGCCGCGCGGGTACCAGGACTTCGACCAAGGGGCGGCAAAGAAGTTCGTCCTCGATCCTCACGGCCTCATTGGCGTTGCGGGCTGAGGGCCATGAGCACCAAGGTGGGAGAGGACGGCCAAATCTACGAGTGGATGGAGGACTGGGCCGAGCTCCCGGCTCCGGAGCACGCGAGCACAGGGTGGGCGCATCACGGCCTGGCGGTAACCCGCTCCGGCGAGATCGTCGGCTTTCATCCCGAGCGGCCCGAGGTCGTAACCTTCGACGGCGGAGGGCGGTTCCTCCGGTCGTGGCCGACAAGCCTCAAGGAAGGTCACGGTATTACGGTCGTCGAGGAGGGTGGTAAGGAATATCTTTGGGTCGCCGACCCAGGGTCGAAAATGCGCAGAGCCCCGAATGGTGCGTACGAGGCTGAAAACGCCGCCGAACAGGGCCAGGTAATGAAGTTCGATATGGCCGGCGCGGGCACAGGGCGTCTCGTCCGGCCTCCCCACCCTGCCTACGAGAAGGGGCGGTTCGCCCCCACCTCGGTTGCCGTCGACGAAGTGCGCCACGGCGGGAGCGGGGACATCTGGGTCGCCGACGGGTACGGCGAGCACCTCGTGCACCGTTACCGCCACGACGGGACCTACGTTTCCAGCCTGAGCGGCGAGGAGGGAGCCGGGCGTTTCAAATGCCCACACGCCGTCTTTATCGACCGTCGCCGGGCTGAGAGCGAACTTTGGGTGGCCGACCGGGAGAACGGCCGGGCCCAGGTTTACAGGCTTGACGGGTCGTTCCTTCGCGTCGTCGGCGAGGCGTTCTTGAACAGCCCGAGCGCCTTTGCCTCCTACGGGGACAAATTGGTGGTGGCTGAGCTTCGTGCTCGCCTCGCCATCCTCGATCTCGAGGACAGGCTCGTCTGCTACCTGGGCGAGAATGGCGATGTCTGCGCCCGGCCCGGATGGCCGAACGGCGTCGATGAGCTCCAGCACCCGGTTCGCATGCCGCACCTGCAGCAAGGCCGCTTCAACAGTCCACACGGCCTCACCATCGA
>DATKHZ010000173.1:0-3386 GCA_035509995.1 Acidimicrobiales bacterium
CGGTTTGTTCGAGGGCGGGGAAGCTCGGCCCAGGGGCAGCATGTTGCGCCTCACCGTGGTGAGCTTCCTCGAGAACAAGCTTGCCGTCGCCGGGCTGGGCATCCTCGTCTTACTCGTGCTGTTCTGCTTCGTCGGCCCCCACATCTACATCACGAACCAGAAGGCTGTGAACCCGGTCATCAACAACCTCGGCCCGACTGGCTCGTACCTGCTCGGCACTGACGGCGAGGGCTTCGATGTCCTCGGCCGGCTCATGGTCGCCGGTCAAAGCTCGATAGAGATCGGGCTGGCCGCAGGGCTCCTCGCCGCCATCTTCGGGACTCTTTATGGAGCTGTCTCTGCAGTGGCCGGGGGGTTCGTCGACGCCATCATGATGCGCATTGTCGACGCTCTGTTCTCAGTGCCTGCCCTTTTTCTCCTCATCCTCCTCGCGGCGATATTCAGCCCCAACCTCCCGCTGATGATCGTCGTGATCAGCTTCATCTCCTGGCTTGGCCCGGCCCGCCTCGTGCGCGGGGAGGCGCTCAGCCTCCGTACGCGGGAGTATGTCCAGGCAGTCAAAGTCGCCGGCGGTACTCAGCGGCGGATAGTGCTGCGCCACATTGTGCCAAACACCATCGGCACCATCATGGTGAACACTTCGTTCCTGATAGCCGACTCCATCCTTTTGCTGGCTGCCCTGAGTTACCTGGGCTTGGGGCTCCCCAATACGACGCCAACATGGGGCGGGATGCTGTCCAACGGCACCCAGGTCATCTTCGACGGGTACTGGTGGCAGCTCTACCCAGCGGGTATAGCCATCGTGCTCACGGTCGTGGCCTTCAACTTTGTGGGCGACGCGCTACGGGACAGTCTGGACGTCCGGCTACAGCGACGCTGACGGGCCAACGCTTCAGGCAGGCGAGGCTGCGCTGTAGGCCGCCTGGTCGTCGCTGAGCGGTGCCTGGAGTGGAAAGTGGCACGCAGCTAGATGGCCGGTCCCGAACAGGCGCAGCGGGGGTTCTTCCTCCGCGCAGATGGCCTGAGCGAAGGGGCAGCGGGTGCGGAAACGGCAGCCAGTCGGTGGGGAAATGGACGACGGTAGCTCGCCCTTGACCGGCGGGGAGCGATGCAACCTGGCGATCTCGGGGTCCGGGACCGGGATCGTGTCGATCAGCCCCTGGGTGTAGGGGTGCGCGGCGTGTGCATACACATCAGCCGCCGGGCCGACTTCAACAAGCTTGCCCAGGTACATGACACCGATGGTGTCGGCGAGGTACTTCAGGACCGCCAGGTCGTGGGAGATCACTATCAAGGTCAAGTTGTGGCGCTCCTGCAAGGATCGCACGAGGTTGAGGATCTGGGCCTGTATGGAGACGTCAAGAGCCGAAACCGGCTCATCGGCAACGATGAGCTTCGGGTTCAGCACGAGAGCGCGAGCCAGGCCGATGCGCTGGCGCTGGCCACCGGAGAACTCATGGGGGTACAGATTGGCGGCTTTGGGTGGAAGCCCGACCTCCGCGAGCACATCGGAAACGCGCTGCTCCTGTGCACCTCTCGTGCCGATGTGCTGGATCCGCAGCGGTTCGCCGACGATCGACCCCACCCGCATCCTTGGGTCGAGAGACGAATAAGGGTCCTGGAACATGAGCTGGAGGTCGCGCCGGCGCCGGCGGAGCTGGGCTCCCTTTAAGGCGGAGACCTCCTCGCCCTCGAAATGGACCGCTCCAGCGCTCGGGCGCTCGAGGCCGACAACCAACCTACCGATGGTCGTCTTGCCACATCCCGACTCGCCCACGAGGCCGAGCGTTTCTCCCCGGTGCAAAGAGAACGACACATCGGACACGGCCTTCACTGTCCCGATCCTGCGCTGGACAACCGCCCCGGCGGTGACGGTGTACTCCTTTTCGAGCCGGCTCACCTGAAGCACAACCTCCCGCTCGGCGCTGCCATCCTGGAGAGGTCTCGCTTCGGCCTTGGCTGGTCCGCTTAGAAGCGCTCGGTTGTCCCCGGCCTGGTGAAAAGCGAGGCGTTCGGCGCGAGTCGCGGCCACAGGGTGGTGACAGGCAAAAACGTGCTCGCTGCCCCGATCGGCCGTGGGCTCGCTCGGCCCAGACGGGGTGCTCGTCCCGCGGCCGGGAGACAGGAGGGGCTCCTGCTCCGCACAAACCTCTGTGGCGTACTGGCACCGAGGTGTGAACCGGCAGCCAACGAGATCCGTCGATAGATCCGGCGGCACTCCGAGGATCGAGTACAGGCGACGCTCCCGGTCCTGGTCGAGGCGCGGGATCGACTCGAAGAGCGCCTCGGAATAGGGGTGGCGGATGGTGTCGAAGAGCTCCATGGTGCCAGCGCCCTCGACGATCTTGCCCGCGTACATGACCATCACCCTGTCGGTCCGACTGGCTATGACACCCATATCGTGGGTGATGAGCAGGACTGCCATATCGAGGCGCTGGCGAAGCGAGTCGATCAGGTCGAGGATCTGCGCCTGGATGGTGACGTCGAGCGCGGTCGTCGGCTCATCCGCTATGAGAAGCTTGGGCTCGCACGCAAGAGCCATCGCGATCATCACCCTCTGGCGAAGCCCGCCGGAAAGCTGATGGGGGTACTGGGTCAACCGTTCCTCGGGGCGGGGCATGCCGACAAGGTTGAGCACTTCGACGGCACGCTTCAGCGCGTCCTTCTTGGTTACCCCCCTGTGGATCCTCACCGGCTCCGCTATCTGGCGACCGATGGTCCATGTCGGGTTGAGCGAGGTCATCGGGTCCTGGAAGATCATCGCGATCTCGTTGCCGCGGACCCGTCTCATTTGTCCCTCATCGAGGCTGACAAGGTCGCGGCCGTTCAGGCGGACCGCGCCAGCGGTGATGTGGCCGACCTGGGGGAGGAGCTTCAGCACAGAAAGGCCGATCGTCGTCTTGCCGCAGCCCGACTCGCCCACCAGGCCCAGGCACTCTCCCCTCTGGACCGAGAACGAGACGGTGTCCACCGCCCGCGCGGTGGCGTGGCGCAAGTGGAACTCGGTGCACAAACCGTCCACTTCCAGCACTGGCCCTGACCAGTTGTCGTTGCCCATGTGGTCCTTCGTGTCGACCGCTGAGTGAGCCGGCATTAAGTCAGGCTACCCAACAGCTCCCGGTGGGCCACGTCGCCTGCGCTGCTGTCGAGCTCTACACGGCGTCCGTTGCGCTCATGGCCCAGGCCCGGTCCTCGCTAGGGCCGGCTATGCCCTCGACGGCGAGGCGCAACGCCCAGCCCGTTGAAGGTTCGCCTGCCCACCATGCGTACCATCGGACCTGATGAAGGACCTCGCCGACCTCGTCGGGAGCGAGCGGCCACTTCGCTGAGAGGTCTCCAAGGGCGACCAGGACCGGCCATGCCGCGAAGCGCCCCGGCGCCGCACC
>DATKHZ010000174.1:0-2235 GCA_035509995.1 Acidimicrobiales bacterium
CTCTCGCCCCTTGGGATTACTTGGGTGGCCTCCTCGTTTGCCAGGAGGCCGGAGCCCAGGTCACAGAGCTGTACGGCCGCGACTTGGTGGTACGCCAGCCTGGGGAAAGGCGGACGCTCGTGGCCGCAGGGACCCCGTCCCTACTTGGCCACCTCGTCGCTGCACGCCTCGAGCAGAAATTGAGTTGACTTCCGGGACGAGACGTGCTGCGATGGTAACTGTTCGAATACCAAGGGCATAACGCGCCCGGAAGGAGGTCAGCCACTATGCGTACCACCAAACAAGCAGTACGGCTGACCACGGCGCGCCTTCTCACGTCCTCCGAGGCGTCTGCAGTGACCCCGTCCGTCCAAGCCGGGGCCGCCCGCAACATTCACGCCATGCCGGGGGCAGCCTTTAAGTCCAATTGGTACCGCCCCGAGCGGCTAATGAGCCAAAGCGAGCGATTACCGAGTTGATCGGTTCACTTGCAGGAATGGCCCAGAGGCCGCCGGGGACCCCCCGGCGGCCTCTTTGTTTGTCTGGCAGCGAGCGATGGTGATCCACACGACAGCGACGAGACGAAAGGAAAACGCAAGATGTTCGCCTGCAGCTGGGCCGAGTACGAAGACGACAGGGAACAGTCAGCGGCTGTCACTTGGGAGGAGGCAGCATGCCGCGATGACTCCGGCGCGCTTACGGCCCTGTATTTCTCCGACGAGATCCCGGACATCGAGCTGGCCAAGGCGATCTGTGCGTCGTGCGCCTTGGTCGAGCCTTGCCTGAAAGGCGCGCTTGCCAGACGGGAACCGGCCGGCGTTTGGGGCGGGCAGTTGTTCGCCGACGGCGAGGTCATTGCCAGGAAGCGTAAGCGGGGCCGGCCTCCCAAAGTGGCCGCCGTTGCGCCGAGCGACCAAACGTTGCACGCCGTTAAGGGGGCTCAAACCATCCACCGCGTTGAGTACCCGAAGACGGCCTGATCGCCCGATAGCGCGTCCGGAATAGCATAACTAACCGGACGCAATGCCCTCCTGTAAACCTTGGCCCTTTGCCGCCAGCAAAAGGCCAACGTAACCTCGGGCGGCACAAGCGGTAGTTCGTCCGACGAACTGAGCAGTAGCATGTAGCGCTCGGGCGCTTAGCTCAGTTGGAAGAGCGCCGCCCTTACAAGGCGAAGGTCGCGGGATCGAGGCCCGCAGCGCCCACTACAGCGGACCGCTAAAAGTGGATCTTCGGGAACTCGCTTCGCCTAACGTGGGTGAGTTCTCGGAGATCCAGGTAGCCGGGGTGCGGGCGCGGGCAGAATTGTCAATTGACGCGACCGTGATCTACTATCGCCTATCGACGCCGCGGCGAACACGCTCGTGGCCGACAAGCCGAAAGGGGATTCCTAGTGGCCCGTATCACGCAAGTCGTCGTTACTTGCGACCTCGAAGATGGTGACATCAACGCTGCTGATTCTGTGTCATTCAGCTACGGGGGTAAGACGTACACTCTCGACCTTTGTAAGAAGCACCTCGACGAGGTGAAGGGCGTTTTGGAAGGTTATGCCAGCGCTGGTCATTCCGCTGGTCGAGGCCGTGGCCGTCGGCGTGCGGCCGCTACTGGTCGTGCTCCCCGCGCTTCTCGTCCCGCTGCGACACCGCGCGGGGAATCCCAGGCGGAGATTCGCGAATGGGCGCGTGCACAGGGTTACGCGGTTGGCGACCGCGGGCGCATCCCGGGCGAGGTGAGGGCGGCTTACGATGCAGCCCAGTCCAAGGGCCGGCGTCGCTGAAAACTCTGGCCGAAAGGCTGGCTTAGCGCCACTCCATGAAGCTTGTAGTACCAAAAGAACGCAGGCCCGGTGAGCAGCGAGTAGCACTCGTTCCTGGGGAACTGGCGCGCCTTATTGGCGCGGGTGTCGAAATAGCCGTCGAGCGGGGGGCTGGAGAGCTGGCCCTATACGCCGATACGGATTATGAGGCCGCCGGGGCAAAGCTTGTCGATGGCGGCAACAAGATCTACGACGGCGCGGACCTTGTCGTGAAGGTCCAGCCGCCAACACTCGAGGAAGCTGACGAGTTGCCAGAGGGCATCTCTTTGCTCAGCTTCTTGGCTCCCTCGGGCCACCTCGAGCTGGTCAGGCACTTGGCAAACCGTAAAGTGACAGCTTTCAGCTTCGAGCTGGTACCCCGGATCAGCCGGGCGCAAGAAATGGACGCCCTATCTTCGCAGTCGACTTGCGCCGGTTACCGGGCGGTATTGGTAGCAGCC
>DATKHZ010000175.1:0-3776 GCA_035509995.1 Acidimicrobiales bacterium
ATCGCTTGGTCGTAGATCCCCATGTCGAACCCGAAGGTCCCGTAATTGGACTGCTGCTGGTAGGTGAGATCCCCGAACACGCCGATGTAGACAGCCATCAGGACCACGAGGGCCGTCACCGGGCCGGCGACGGGCCTCCGCCAATAGGCTGTCCAAGCGTTCTCCCGGGGAACGCCGGGGGCCGGCTCGCCAGGCTCCTCGACTAAGCCCTCCCCTTTAACGTCCCAGGAACGGATTTCGCTCCGCAAGGCGAACCACTTGTCGACGGGCCAGATGACCGCCTCCCCAGCGCCCCGGAGCAACCAGAGCACCGCCCCCTCGGCTGACGCCAAAACCTTGTCCAGCGCCCCTATGAGGGAGTGGAGGCCGAACTCGCCACCCGCAGCTGAGTTCTCTGGCGTCCCGTCCTGGCCGTCAACCACTCCACCGCATGGTAACAAACACCTGGTGCTTCACTAGGCGGCCATACCACCGAGTGACCGCAGGCTCAGACCACCGAGTGACCGCCGAAGAGAATAGCTAGCTCTCTTCGATAGGTTCCAGAAGTTGTTTCGTACGGAGGTCCACGCCGGCTATATCAATGGCGGCCGGCCCCTCCGGACGATCGGCGCGTCCGCGCCCGCTCGCCCTGACAAGCCGGGCCAGGTGGCGTAGGAAGACTAGGCCTTCACGCAGGCTCGCCTTCGACCTACCGGCGTGGCGAGGCGCAAAGTTGAACCCCACGTTGCCAACCGTCGCCGGTCTCGCCCGCACAGTCACCTCCAACAGGATCTTGTAACCGGCGGGTCGCAGCTCGACGCCGTCGAGCAATGAGCGCCGCAAGGCGAACAACCCGCTCAACGGGTCCTGCAACGGCCTGCTATCTGGGACCAGCAAGTGCACGAGCCAACGGCAGCCCCCCGAAACAAGGTGCCGCCACGGGCTCGACAATCCCGCGTCGGCTCCCGCCCAGCCGTACCGGCTGCCCGCAACCAGGTCCGCCTCGCCCGACAAGACGGGCCCAATGAGCGCCGGCAAGACCTCCGGAGGGTGCTGGAGATCCGCGTCCATCACCGCAACCACTCGCCCCCTGGCTATGGCAAAACCATCGCGGACCGCTCCTCCCAAGCCACCTGAACGCGTGTCCGTCGGCCGGTGCAAGAGCCGGACCGGGCTGCCCACCCCGACTTCGTCAACCAGACGCGCGACCACCTCGGGCGTGTTGTCGTCGGAGTCGTCAACGAATATCAGCTCCCAACCTCCCGCGGTCTGCGACAGCGCCGCTTGGAGCCGGGCCGCCAAAGGGCCCACGTTGAGAGCCTCGTTGCGAGTGGGAACGACGACCGAAAGCGTGCACGGCCGCGCGCCCGCCTCGCTGAAGCCGGCACCATCGTCATTGTGACCCTTCACGACCTTGCCTGGACCTCCTCCGGGCCTCGCAGAGGCCCAGCGCCCTTAGTAGATGCGCACCAATCGGAGCGTGTCGGTGACGGGCTCGGGGTCACCCAACGAACCTGCAAGAACTACCACGACGTCGCCCGGGCTCGCATATCCGCCACGGCGCACCGCTTCGACCGCCTGGTTTACCGCCTCGTCGGTGGTCTTCGCTTCCGGTACGAGCACTGTGTCGACTCCCCAGCTCGATGTGAGCTGGCGCGCCGTGACTGCGAACGGGGTCGCGGCGACGATCGGCGCGGCAGGCCTGAAGCGAGCAATCGCGCGAGCGGTTGCGCCCGTGTTGGTACAAGCGATGATCACGGCCGCGTTCTCTTCCACCGAGGCACGCCACGCTGCAGCGCCGATGGCGGCCGTGATCCGGGCACCCGCCGGGCCCTCAGAAGCAAAGTTCTGAGCCGGGAGGTTGCGCCCCCAGCCGTAACTGTCAAACTCGGCGTCGGCCCGGCGTGCTATCCGGGCCATCGTGGCTACCGCGTTGACCGGGTCGATGCCGATCGCTGACTCGCCGGAGAGCATGACGGCGCTGGTCCCGTCGAAGACCGCGTTGGCAACGTCGGTCACCTCCGCCCGGGTGGGCACAGGCGAGCTGATCATGGACTCGAGCATCTGGGTAGCAGTTATGACGGGGCGTCCCCACGCGACCGAGGAGCGGATCAGTTTCTTTTGAATGTGCGGCACTTCCTCGAGCGCGACACGCACCCCGAGGTCGCCCCGGGCAACCATCAGCGAGTCGGCCGCCTGCAGGATGTTGTCTATGTCCTCGAGCGCCTCAGGGGTCTCCATTTTCGCGCAAACCAGGATGCCCCTTCCGGCAAGCGCCCTCACATCCACAAGGTCGGAAGCTGTCCGCACGAACGAGACAGCCACGCTCTCGATGCCCTCTTCCAGGAGTACCTCAAGGCGCTCCAGATCGTCAGGCGTAGGCGTCTTGAGCGCGAGCCTGGAAGCCGGGGCGGTAACGCCGGGGCGGCCCTGCACCTTCCCGCCGGCCACGACCCTGGATTTCATCGACGGGCCTTGGCGTTTTTCGGCGACGAGGGATACCCCGCCGTCGCCGAGGGCTATCCTGTCGCCCTCCTGCAACGATTCCACCAGCTCGGAGACCGACACGCCGATGCTGGTCGCGCTGCTCTGAGGCGTGAGATCGTGAGGGCTCAGGACCACTTCGCTCCCGGTCACCAGCACGACACCGCCTTCGGGGAAAGCAGTGGTGCGGATCTTAGGGCCGGGAAGGTCCACCAGTATGCCGACATCCGGCGCAGCCTGGCGGACGCGGCGCAACCTCGCTACGGAGTCATCGATCGTGCCGTGAGCGAGGGGGAGGCGGGCGACATCCATCCCGGCATCCTGCATGGCGGCCAGGGTCACCAGTTCATCGGACGCTGGCCCGATCGTGGCAACGACTCGAGTGCGACGTTTCTCATCGCCCAGGCAATGGCGTGTCGGGCCGGCTTTGCGCCCGTATTGGCCATACGGGCCCTGAGCAGGGCCTGAGTTGTCGCTGGGCCCGGTGTTTGCGGCTTGTTCGGCGTAGGTCACCTTACAAGCATTGCCGATCCGGAGGCCCAAAGATACGCATGGCCCGGTTACACGCGGCGATCAGCCGACTTGCGGTGCTCGGTGATCAGCCGACTGGCAGCTCTGCTGCAAGGAAGTTGCCCAGCGCCGCGCAGGCCTCATGGTCGAAGGCCCCACCCGACGCGAGCCACTCAGGCAGCTGGTTGACGGCTCCCAACCACAGGCCGTCGAGCCTCATGCCCGCCAGCATCAACGGGGGCTTTTGCATCGCTCCCATGAGCGGTGCCGAACATGCTGCCGCGTACACGGGAACGTGACCCCAGGAGGTCTCGTCCAACCAGGAGCGTAAAGCATTACCACGGCGCAAGATCTCGCGGACAAGACCAGTGCGTCGCTCCCCCAGCCCTGAGATCGCCGGACGGGTCGGCCCGTCGAGACGCTCCCTGGATTGCCAGGCGGTGCCCCGTTTGCTGGAGGCTCCACGTAGCGCGTGGCCAAGGTCGGAGCCAACCACGACGAGACCTCTCGGCACTATCGCGATGTGGTCCAGCGCTAACGCCTTGTTGGGTACCCTACGGCCGTGCATCACGACCGAGCCCGCCGGGCAGATCTCGTCAAGCAGGCGACCGAAGCCGGGGCCGCGGTCAAATGCCAGCGCCGGGTGTTGAGCAGGCATGTCGCTGAGGGATGCCAGAAGGTGGCTGAGCCGCGCCCGTACGACTCCCTCCCGGCCGGGTATCGCCTCGACAAGCGCCTCCGGGATCCCGGGCCTACTGTCGCCTGCCACCGAGGACAACGAGCGAACGTCGGCACCTCGCGTT
>DATKHZ010000176.1:0-6484 GCA_035509995.1 Acidimicrobiales bacterium
CAATGTCCCTGTCTTGGGGCATGTACAAGTGGATTTGCCTCGTTTGTTCCCAGCCAAGCGAACGCAAGGCCGAGATCCAGCTGCTCGATGCCCCGATGTTCATACAGCGCCGGCTGGACCCGAGAGTGGGTGTCGGTGTACCGGCCGACATCCGCACGGTCCGCTCGGCTGTGCTGGGGCAACCTCATGAAGCCATAGTCGCGGACCTCTCGCACGGTGGGCTGAGGCTGGAGGCCGCCAAACAACTGAGGGCGGGAGACGTAATCGAGGTGACCATGGACCTTTCGGCCACTCTCATTACCTTTTCTGGGAAGATCTCACTTATGGGACGTGTCGTCATGGCTTACCCGTCGGACCGCAGCGAGGAGACTGGGAGTACCGATGCCCACGTCTGCTTCCTGGAGGGCCAGCACAAAGCCGTTGAGGCCGTGGACCGTTTCGTTGCCCAGCAGTTCAAATGCCGCTGGAACGGTTGAGCGAAAACCGGGCCGCCCGAGCGAAAACTACGACGCTCGAAAATTAGCGGCAACTCCGCAGTTTCACCAGCGCTGGTGGGTCATGCCGCTGCTACCTACAAGGCCAGGGTGGCGTTCCGGTTTTTCGAAAATAGAGCGTACAGCGACCCTTCCCGGTCCGGTGAGCCTCATCCAGATCGTCCGGTACTCAAAACTGCCCCACCTGAGCCCGCCCGACGCCGGGTACTCAGCGTGGAGGCTGAAATTGACTGAGGTGTCTGAGTAAACCCAGGAACCCGGCTGGACAAGAATGGACTGGCCCGGCGTGAGGTCCCGGACGAACAGGTTGCCCGGACAGTGGAGCAAGAGCAGGCCATGGCTTTGCCCGCAGTTGAAATGGTCGATGTAAGGGCCGATCGGGTACTCGCACTCGGTGTCGTTACCTTTTTGCACCCGCAGCCAAACAGGGGAGTTCAGCCATGTGAAGTCGATGTTGTCGGTCGCTGCGAGGAAAGAGTGCTCGCGCACGAGAAAACCGCGCCCCGCCGGTATTGGCAGTGCGACCACCTCCCCGGGATGGTCCTCCGAAAGCGCAACGTGCCCTGGCCCGCTCGCTCTCATGAGCACCAGTGGCATGCCGGCGAAGGAGCGGTTGAAAAATGACCCTTTGGACCACGGTTCTAGGTGCGTGCCCGGCCCGACCCACAAAAGCGTGTGGTGCGAGAACACCACGCCGTCATCGGGCGCGAGTGCGAAATCCGAGCTCGGGACGAGCGTCCCTTCGACCTGGCAGTAGGACTGGCCGAACTGGATCTTTGCCATGTCGCGGACCGCGGGCTGCTCGACCCAGCCCGAGTCGGACACCGTTGCCTTGACGTCTACGGGCGCCCCGCAGTTCGGGCAATAGGTGCCGGTGGCGTCGGAGGGCAAGCGACAGTAGCGGCATGTATAGCCAGTATGAGCTGGCCCGGTGGCGACGGTTGTCATTTCGAGCTACTCGCTCGCGTGGTGGTGGTACATCGACTGGATCCCCACCCGGCCAGGCCCGGTCATCTCCGCGACGTACATCCCATGGCGGATGAGGCCCGTGCGGACGTTGAGCTGGACGGCCTGCATCGTCACGCTCGAGTCCTTGTAGAGGAACCCTCCTGGCTCTACGAGGATCTTCTCGCCTGCCCCAAGCGTCCGCTCGAAAACGTTCCCGTAGCCGTGCAAAAGCACGATCCCCGGCTCACCTGAGGTAACGAAGCGGTCCAGGTACATCCCGCTGCCGCCATGGAGGATGTTGGCCAGGCCCTTTATGCGCTCGAAGCTATAGCGCACGGAGTGGGATGCCGCGAGGAACGCATGCTCGCGAGCGTCGATCTCCATGCTCGGGTGCAACAGCAGGGTCACAATCTCGCCGGCGGCATCGCGCGAAAAGGCAATCCGCCCCGGCCCACCCGCCTGGGTGACCACGTAGGGCATCCCGGCCAGGGAGCGCTTCAGGCCCCCGCCCAGAGGATAGACACCCACCGGTACGCTCTCGTCTTTCCACAACATCGTGTGGTGCTCGAAGATGACCCCGTCACCGGGGCTCAGGTTTATCTCGGCCACGGGGACCAGCTCGCCTTCGACCTGGCACGTGCTGTTGGAAAATTGGAACTTCGCCATGTCCCGCAGGCGCGGCGCCTCTCTCCAGCCCGAGTCCGAAACCAGGTTGGCCTTGTCGAGAGGGGCCCCGCAGTGCTCACAGGACCGCGCGTCCGCAGGGTTTTGGGCATGGCACCACTGGCACTCGAGCCGGTCCATGTGGTTCCTCCTTAGCTTGGGCAACTACTCCGCACCTGGATCATTGCAGCACCGGCGAGCCCGCGCCAGAATCTGTCTTATCGGGCCACTCGAAGCCATCGAACTGTTCGCTGGCGCCGGAGGTTTGTCACTCGGTCTCGAGGCCGCCGGCTTTGTTCCGGCGGCTGCAGTCGAGTTCGTGCCCGATGCGTGCGCGACCTACAGGTCGGAGCACCCCGGGGCAAAGGTCTTCCAGGCGGACATTTCGACTGTCGACTTCAGGGCGATGCGCGGTTGCTTCGCGCTTGTGGCAGGTGGGCCGCCGTGCCAGCCATTTTCCGTCGGCGGCAAACGGCTGTCAGCCGACGATCCTCGCAATGGGATCCCCCAGTTCTTGCGCGCCCTGGGAGAGCTGCGGCCAAAGGCGTTCATCATGGAGAACGTGGCCGGAATGGCAGCGGGCGCCCGGCAGCCGTACCTGCTCGCCGTCACGGCCCAGATGGAGCACCTGGGGTACTCGACAACTTGGCAGGTGCTGGAAGCGGCCGACTACGGAGTGCCACAGACGCGCCGGCGCCTGTTCGTCGTGGGCACGACGACCGGCACGCGCTTCAGCTTCCCGGCGCCGAGCCACGGTTTAGTCGTCCGCCGGCCTCACCGGTCGGCCGGGTCGGTCATCGGCAACCAGGCTCCCCCCGGAACGCCTAATACCGCCATCGTCACCTATGCCCTGCGCCCGTCGATGCGGCCCAGCGGCTACCACGGGCACCTTTACAACGGGGGCGGGCGGCCGATCGAGCTGACGCGACCAGCGCCGACGATGCTCGCGAGCATGGGGGGCAACAAGACGCCGTGGGTGGACACACTTGGCATCGTCACCGAATACCATGCGCACCTCCGAGCCGGCGGCTCTCCACGGCGCGGCCTGGTCCCGGGGGCACGCCGCATCACCGTCGAAGAGGCGGCACTTTTGCAAAGCTTCCCGGCCGGCATCGCGTTCGCGGGGCGCCGGTCAAGCCAGTACCGCCAGGTGGGCAACGCCGTGCCACCCGTCCTCGCCGAACAGGTCGGGCTAGCGCTTCGCCGGCAGTTATTCGGCTGAGCTGGCGCCGCTCCTCTTTGACACGGTGGAGCCCTTTGAGCCGGTGGAGCCCTTTGAGCCGGTGGGGCCCTTTGTGCCGGTGGCCCGCGCCTGCGCCAAAGCCTCCGTGGCCACCTTCACCATCGCCGGGTCAGGTCCATGCGCGAGGTACCACTCGAGCTCGCGGGCGGCCGCGGCGAGTTGGCCCCGGTCGTCCAGCAGCACGAGTGCCTTGTACAGGTGCGGCAGGTCATAGCCAGGGTCAGCCTTCTCGGCCTTTTCCAGGAGGCCCAGCGACCTTGTGACAACGCCTGCCTGGGCGTAGATCCAGCCTTCTGCCGTAAGAGCAACCGGCTGGTCGGGGTCGCCGGAAAGGACGTCGTCGTAGAGCGCCAACGCCTCTGTCGGGTTGCTGGCCGTAATAGCGGACGCCTCCTGGAGCTGGGCGTTCACACCGCTCAGTCCCCCGGTTATCGTCGCGCCGGGAAGCCGCGCGTTCGACGAACGGTCCACGAGCCACAGGGCCCCAGCAAGAAGGACCAGAGCGGTACCGGCTGCAAGGGTCGCTCGCTGGCGGAGACGGCGAGCTGGCTTCGCTCCGGCTAACCCGGCAGCGCTCTCCCCCGTACGCCCGTCCCCGGCTCGCCTGCCCGCGGCATCCGTAACCTCGAATAGCGTCTTTTGGACCGCCGGAGGGGCATCGTCGTTCCGCGCCGCAGCCGCCTGGCCGAGTGCCCCACCACCGTCGGGCACCGAGCCGAGCAGGGTGGCACGCCGCCAGCGGGCAAAGCCAAGGCCCAGCCCGGTTATCGCCAGTGCACCCGCCACCACGGGCAGGGCCCACACGAGGACGGTCACGCCGGAAGCGGGCGGCTTTTCCAGGATCGAAAGCCCATAGTCGTGCACCAGGAAAGAACGGATCGTTGCCTGGCTATCACCCTCCTGTAGCCACCGCTGCACCAATTGGCGGATCTCGACCGCTTCGGGTGCCTGTGACGCCGCCACGGACTCGCCCGCGCACACCGGGCAGCGGTACTCGCCTGCTACCTGCAGCGTGCGCTGATAGAGCGAGGGTGGCCTGGCGTGGCCGCCCCCGATCGCGCCCGAGCCGACAGCGAGGCAAAGCCCGGTACAAACTGCCAGGACTGCCCACAGTGCCGGGAGCCGCTTGTTTGCCTTGTTTCCCTGCGCTGCGACCACGAGCAGCACGCCTAAGCCGGGCCGAGGCCCTTGGCGGCTCCCTGCTGTATGTAGCTGTCCAGCTCAGCCGCCGTAACTTCACCCGGCATGTAGGCGTACACGATGCCGTCCGGGGCGATCAGGAAAGAAGACGGGAGGCCCGTGACGCCGTACGGGACAGAGGCGGCCGGGTCGTTCACGGCAGGCCACCGGGCGCTGCGGGCTGCCAGGTAGGTCTTCAACTGGCCTACGTCCGTCGGGTCGTACACGACGGTAAAAACGGTGGCGTCCCCCGCCCTGGCATGCTGTTTGGTGAACCTCAGCAATTGGGGCATCTCTTTCTGGCAGGGCTCGCACCATGTCGCCATGAAGTTGACCAGGACCCACTCGTCGCGGAACTGCCGAAGCGAGTAATGGCCTCCTGCCAGCCCGGCCCCCGATATTGCGGGCGCGGTGTTGCCGAGTAAGGGGCTGTTGGCGACGACCTCGGAAGCGGGTTGAGCACTTGCGAACACTGCGATGAGGACCGCAAGGACGGCTCCCGCCGCCAAGGACGCCCAAAGCACAGGCCGACGCCTCATACAGCTGCCCCGACCCCAGTCTTCCCCGGCTCTGGAAGGTCGGCCGTCTCCTGTTCGCCGGTGCCGACGCTCCCGTAGCTGTCGTGAGGTTCCACTCCGTGGCCCCGGGAGCGTTCTTCGGCGGGACCGGCGCGGGGACGGCCCGAGGGCCAAAGCGACAGGAGAGCTCCGAGGACGACCACAAGTCCACCGACCCATAGCCACATGACAAGGGGCGTGGCGTAGACCGCTACCCCAGCGGCGGGATCGGCTGCTGTCGGCACGCTCGTAAGCGCGAGGTAGATGTCCTGCGCCGGCGTGGAGTGCACGGCCGGGCTGACCACGGCCTGGTTGGAAAGGGCGAACTGCTCTATGGCCGGGTAGTAAGCATGCCCGTCAACGTCAACCGTCGCTATGAGCGAGCTCCGCCCGGATGAAGTAACCGTCTTGGTCCCCCGGAACACAAGAGTATGGCCTTGGAAAGATGCCGGTTTTCCTACGCTCATGGTCAACAGCGCCTGGTGTTGGTATGCGTGGCTGGCCGCGAAGCCAACCGCGACCAGGACGACGCCCAAGTGGACGATCATGCCACCCCCGGAACGACCAGCAATCGAGCGTGGGCCCACCCGGCGTACCAGCACCACGAGCTGGCGCAAGGCCGATGTCCCGGCGAATGCAGCGAGGGTGAACACCAGGAGCGGCCAGAAACCGCGGAGGCCGGCCAGCACACATGCGGCAAGCACACCGGCGGCGGCGGCTGCAGGCCAAGCGAGGCGTTGGCGGAGCAGTTCACCTGAGGCCCGTCGCCAGGGCAAGACCGGTGCGACGGCCATGAGGAACAGGAGGCACAGCACTATTGGCATCGTCATCGTGTCAAAGAACGGCCCGCCCACGGTTATGGAGGAGCCGTTCAGTGCTTGGACCAAAAGAGGGAAAACGGTGCCGAGCAGCACCACGAAAGCGAACGCGCCAAATAGGAGGTTGTTGGCGAGCAAAGCGCCTTCGCGCGATAAGGGCGACTCGATGGCACCCTGCGTACGGAGCTGGTCGCCGCGCCAGACCAGCAAGCCAATGCAGATGGCGACGACCAAGCCGAAAAATACGAGCAGGGTAGGTCCCACGCCCCCGTCATCGGTAAAAGAGTGCACCGATTCGAGCACACCCGAGCGAGTGAAGAAAGTCCCGAGGATTGTCAGGCTGAACGTCGAAAGGATGAGCGAGATGTTCCATACGCGCAACATCGCACGGCGCTGCTGGACCATCGCCGAGTGCAAGAATGCTGTCGCTGTGAGCCAGGGCAGCAGAGCAGAGTTCTCGACGGGGTCCCAGGCCCAATAACCACTCCAGCCAAGTACCTGATAGCTCCACCAGGCACCGAGCACGACACCAGCCGTCAGGCAAGTCCAGGCAAAGATGGACCAGCGACGGGTCTCGAAGAG
>DATKHZ010000177.1:0-3641 GCA_035509995.1 Acidimicrobiales bacterium
AAGAGATCCCACGCGGCATTCGGGGAGGCGCCGGGCAAGACGTATTCGAGAAGGTCGGCGCCCACGACGGTTAGGCAGGCTCCCGAGAAGATTGCCCGGCACAGGAGCCTCCAGTTACTGGTCCAGCCCACGAAGATGCCCATGGACGCCGCCATAACGAGGTTCGCCGAAACGCCGACCGTGTAGATCCCTTGGCTTAGGGACGGGAAGGTCAAGATGGCAAGGCCGCCAACGCCGAAGGACAAAGCGATTAGGGCAAGCCAGGTCCGTTCCACTTGGCGGGCGGTCATCTGGGCCAACCGTCGCCTCCTCCACCTCTTTGGGTCAGGCGACGGCAACGGTGCCCCTTGGGCGAAGCTTCCGCTGCGCCCGCCATCGCACCGGTAGGTCGCGCATCACTAACCCGGAGTCCAAGGTGCAGGTGCCCCTGGGGAACAAGCGGTGGTTGTCGAAAAGGCTCGAAACCATGTGCCGGATTGACACTGGCGAAACTTCCCAGCACTTGCTCATGAGACGGACACCTTCGAAGTACTCGCCGTTACCGGCGGGCGAGTAGCCGAGCGCCCCCTCCCGGAAGAACCGGGCCGCGTCTTCGGTGCGCTTGAACAGCTGCCCTCCCAGCGCGTCAGCGCCGAGTGCTGAGACGGACAGCCACACCTCGCCATCACGGCTGGTCACATCAATAGAGAGGGAAGAGCCGAGGTCGTTGGCGTGAAACCGGGCCGGACGGTACACGCCCGGGAAGAGCCGGCCGCCCGACCATGAGGCCAGGCGTGAACCGGTATCACGCCTAGGGACGTACACGCCGACGTGGCTCCCATCGATGTCGTCCCACTCGACGGCAAAGCGGTGCGCAACGTTCTCGCTGGTCAGACCGAAGCCAGCAGGCGCACCCGCTGGGCGGACGTCGCGCAGCCGGAGAAAGCACACTCCTCCGACGGCCCAACCCGATACCAGCTGAGGCCGGAACGGCGAGGGCAGTTGGGCGGCGACCACCTCGGGCTCGATCCGGTAGTTGACCAGGAGGCGCCGCTCGATGGTGCAGCTGATGCCTTTGGTGATCATCTTCATTCCCCCTTTTTTTGACCCGTTTGAGCTGGTTGCCGCTTGCGTCGCTGACGGAGGACGACCTGCTCGGGGCACACAATGGAGAGGAACTGGCCGACGCAAAGGGCTAGGCGGTCCTCGACCAATGAGTAGAAAACCCGGTTGCCCGCCCGGCGCTCGATGACAAGGCCTGCCGACCTGAGCACACCCAGGTGACGGGACACAGACGGTGCGGTGATCGTAAAGCGGGAGGCGATGTCGCCTGTAGTGAGCTCTACGCCCTGCAGGTCCTGAAGGATCTGGCGCCGGGTCGGATCGGCGAGCGCTCGGAACACTCCTGTCGTTTCATCCATATGTTGATATTAGCCAATCTTCTAATCTGTGTCAAGCGGACTCCCTGCCTGCCAACCACACTCGCGCTCTCATGCTTGACCCCCACCATGCGCAACTCGTGCGCGATCAGTACGCGACGCAGAGGCGCAAGCTGGTCCGGAAAACTGCAGTTCATCGGCCCTGTTTATAGTAGGACGCAGGCAGCACCGGCCCATCGGAATGCACTCACAATGCGTACGTCAGGGGTTCGAATCCTTGTCCTACTCCTGGACATCGACACCGAAAGCTCTAAGGGCGGACACTAGACTTGAGTTGTCGGATTTCCAGAGGCCGCCATAGCCCGAGCCGAAGTAGATATAGGCCCTGGCTAAGGAGCGTCTTGTCAGTCGGACAAAGGTTCTTGTCCGCTTCGCCGAGGCGATCTCGCTCCACGTGAGTTCTGTTGTCGGTATTGCCCACGTGACCCAGCGAAAATTCGGCCCGACTCGCACGCCCCATGCGAAGACTTCGAGCCTGACAAATGGCCAACTTGCCCCGACGGGCCACCACCATGGCCCCATCCAATAACCACCGCCGACAACGATCAATAGAGGTTGCTCGTTGGCGATTGCCGAAGCGGCCCGCGATGCAGCGAGGCGGCGGGGTACCACAAGGAACACGACGAGCGCGGCTAAAGCACCGATTATTTCGAGCCAGATTGGGGGGTGCAGCACGCCTATGAGTCTGCCTCACCAGGGTACTTCGGGCGGGTCCTGGCATCTCCGTCCGTTGTCGGAGAACTGCCGAGCAACATCCGTTATCGCGAGGTCCTTTGGTCTGCGAGTCGCGCCGTAGTGACCGCGAGTTCGGGCGTTTGGCCCCACGCCTTTTTAACGCCGTAGTCGGGCACCCGGACTAGAGCTGCAAGTGCGACCATCCAGTTCGCCACTGTCCGTGGTCAGAGATGGTCCGGTCGAGGCGCAGCAAACCATCGGGGAAGGCGGGGCTTCACAGTCGCTGTAATTGCCCGCCGTAAACCGCTGATGACCCTCCAGTACCAGCAGCGCCCGCGTCCTGCCGCGTCCTCCGCGCGTCCTGAGGGTGCTTGTCGCACCTCCAACAACGCTCTGACCTGGACTTTTAGGCCAAAGCGCTCGTGGAGGTGGCGGGAATTGAACCCGCGTCCTTTAGCCTCTCACCGAGCATTCTCCGAGCGCAGTCAATGACTTTTCTCGGCCACCGGCTCGTCATTGACGCCGGCCGGCGGCTACAGCCAACTAGATTTCCCTTGCTACCGGCTGGCGCAGCCGCAAGGTAAGCCCTGCTTAATGACGCCCGCTACTGGCCCGCAGGACTAGGGCCAGACGGACGGGCTGTGTTTTAAGCAGCCAGCGCTAGACGCGCATTGCCTTGATTGGCATTTATTGTTTTCCCAGTTGTTTCACGTGGCATCCGGGGACCACGGCTCGCTTCTCCCGGGTCGACAGCCAAAGTCGAAACCTGTCACCCCCATGTCAATTTGCATGTAGCCCTTCCCATACTACCGCAGGCTTGGCCCGACCCGCCCCGCCTGTCGCAGCCGAGGTCCCGCCGGCAAGCTCAGGCGTAGCGCGACTGCGTAGGTGCCGGTGCTGGCGACCAGACCGTTGACCAGGTCCGCCTGGGTGCCGGCGTACCCCGGGCGACCAAGGCCGCTATGTCAGCGGCGAGAACCACGCCAACGGTCGCCTCCTGGTCCATAACCTGCAACGCTGCACCACCCCGGCCGGCAACCGCCAGAGCCGGTAGGCCCGGCGACAAGGGGACCTGGTTTGGTGCAAGGGGGGCTTCCAAGGGGACCGAAACGTCCTGCGCCCGGACCGACCACTGCATCGCGGGAGGTACTGCAGCCAGTTGTTGGGCGGTGACCGCGCCGGACCAGCCCCCACCGCCCCAACGTTCGAGCAAGAAGGCCGCATCGGGGTACTTGCTCACCCACTCGTTCCAAAAGGCGCTGACGGTCAGCCAACCCGGTGCGATCACGGCCGGCCTCATGACGTCGGAGATCCGGACGTCGCCGAGCACGTGCTGAGCTTTGCCCGCCAGCTGCTCCCGCTTCGACGCAGAGATTACGAACCAGCCCATCAGCAGCAGGACGAACCCGTCGACAGCGTCGTTCTCCTCGAAAGCGAAGAGGCCGATCATGGAGCAGGCCGCGCCGAGCACCAGCCCGGCCCCAGCCGCCAGCCTGGTTGCCAGCCAGCGGTTCTTGGTCGCCAACCAAAACAACCCGTGCAGGACCT
>DATKHZ010000178.1:0-3652 GCA_035509995.1 Acidimicrobiales bacterium
TGCCTACGACGTTGCTCGCTTCGCAGCACTTTCAGACCTTCAGCGAGCGGTTTGCGAACTACCCCGTCCGGGTCGAAATGCTCTCGCGCTTTTTGACCCCTGCCGAAGCAAGAACGGTCACCGACGGCCTCGCGGACGGGACGGTGGACGTGGTTATAGGGACGCACAAGTTGCTGGCGGGCGATGTCCGGTTCAAAGCACTCGGGCTACTCGTGGTCGACGAGGAACAACGCTTCGGTGTAACCCACAAGGAAACGATCAAAAAAATGAGCACGAACGTGGACGTGCTGACCATGACGGCTTCGCCGATACCGCGGACACTCGAAATGACCTTGACCGGTATCAGGGATCTGTCCCTCATAGCCACTCCTCCCGCTGACCGGCGCCCGATCCTCACCTATGTGGGCGAGTACGACGAGCGGGCCGTCGCCGAAGCCATCCGGCGGGAGCTCCTGAGGGAGGGCCAGGTTTTCTTTGTTCATCACAGGGTTTACGACATCGAAAAAGTGGCCGGGCGCATCCGCGAGCTCGTACCCGAAGCCCGTGTCGCCGTGGCGAACGGCCAAATGGACGAAGGCTCGCTCGAAAGAGTGGTGTTGGACTTCTGGGAGGGCCAGTACGACGTGTTGGTCTGCACCACGATCATCGAGTCTGGCATAGACATGCCGACGGTCAATACTCTCGTCATCGACCGTGCCGACCTGCTGGGGCTTGGCCAGCTCCACCAACTGCGCGGCCGAGTGGGCAGAGCCGGCCAGCGTGCCTACGCCTATCTTTTTTACCCGCGCGAGCACAGATTGACAGAGGAGGCCTACGAACGGCTGCGCACTATCGGCGAGCACACCGAGCTTGGCTCGGGCTTCAAGATCGCCATGCGCGACCTCGAGATCCGTGGCGCAGGCAACCTTCTCGGCGCGGACCAGTCCGGCCATATCGCTGCGGTCGGTTATGACCTGTACGTGCAAATGGTGAGCGAGGCCGTCGCAGAGCTGAAAGGCGAGACGCCCCGTGAGCCGGCGGAGATCCGCCTCGACCTCCCGGTAACAGCGAACCTGCCGCAGAGCTACGTCGAGCGGGAGGACCTCCGCCTGGAGGCGTACCGCCGTTTGGCGACGCTTACTACTCACGAGGAGGTTGACGACATCGAGGCCGAGTGGACAGACCGCTATGGCCCGCTACCGGGGCCGGCCAACGCTTTGCTCGGCATTGCGCACCTGCGGGCCGAGTGTGCCCGGTTGGGGCTGCGCGAGGTCTCGGTCGTGAGCGGAGGGATCGGTACCCCTTACGGCACCCTCGTTGCTCGGGCCGCGCCGGTAGCGCTCAAGGCAAGCGAGCGCGTGCGCCTTGGCCGCTTGTGGCCGCGCGCGGTCTACAAGGAGGACCAGGGCCAGCTTGTCGGCCCGTTGCCCAAGGGAGCCGACCCGGCCCGAGCCCTCGTGGACCTGCTGCAGGCACTCGTGCCGGTGGCCGCGCCCGCTGCGAGTTGAGCCGCCCTGCGTGGGCACTAACATTGGGCCGGCTGTGACACACCGCACCTTCCCCCGCTCTTACCGCGGCTCCCGCATTCGCGCGGGTGCCAAGCCGGTTACCGCGATCGCCCTGGCGGGCCTTCTCGGTGGCGTCCTCACGAGCTGCAGCACGTCGTCGCCGGCGGCGATCGTAAACGGCCAGACGATCACCCAGGCACAGTTGAACCAGTACCTGGAGGCCTGGGCGGGGAGCCCGGCTTATGTCCAGGGCTACGACCAGTCCGCCGAAGAGCAATATGCCCAGCAGCTCCAGCAGGCACAAGCCCAGGGCGGGAGCGCGCAAAATGTCGCCCCGCCCGCCCTGGTAGGCGGCAACGGCACAGGGCCGGGCGTCTACGACATGCAGTGGGCGACAACAGAAATCCGGCTCTTGATCACTCAGGTCGCGGTCCGGCAGTACCTCGTTAAACACCGGGAGGCACCCACCCCCGTCGAACTTGCCGCATCCTGGGCGAGCCAGTACGCCGTTGACCCGTCCGTCTGGTTGCAGATCACCGCTCAGGCTCGTGCGGGCGCTGCCCAGTGGGACGCCGACCATGCCCTGGTCGATCCGAAAGCGACCAACCCCAAGGAGGACAAGCAGTTTTACAAGGGCGAGCAGTCGTATTTCTGGTCCAAGGTGTGCGTCGCCACGGTGGACATTTCGGTGGGCAACAACGGTCAGGTCGACATGGCTGCGAGCAAGGCCCAGGCCGAAGCCGTGGCGGACGAGCTGAGTGGCGTGAAAGGCGGCGCGCATGTACCTGTCACGAGCGGGGCACGCTATTGCCTGTCGCCTGAGCAGGCAATCGAACAGCCCGCTGATTTCCGCGGGCTCGTCAGCTCACTCCGCCGGGGCCAAGCGGCGCCGGTGCGCGAAAATTTTGGCTACGAGGTGGTCCAGGTCATTTCCCGGACCCCCATCCCTTACAACAAGGCGGTCGGCGCAATCATCGACATCGTCGCCATCGGCGGGCAGAGCCAGTCTTCGGACCCGAAGGTCAACAGCATCCTCACCGCCGCCAAAATCGAGTTCAACCCGGCGTACCCAGGTTTGTAGTGGCTAGCGCCGCTCGAGGCCCGGGCCCGGCGGCGGCGAGCCGGGCTTAAGCTCATGGCGTCGCCGCCCCGGGTAACCGTGGTAGGGCTCGGGCCAGGGCGGCCCGGCTTGATCACCTCTGAGGCCTTGGCCGCGATCGAGGAAACCCCGGTGCGGTGGCTCCGGACTTCCCGGCACCCCTCGGCTGGCGCTGTCCCGGGCGGGCGCAGCTTCGACTACCTCTACGAGTCGGCCGAGAGCCTCGACGAAGTGTACGCAGGGATCGTCGAGGCCCTGGTCGGCTCCGCACAGGCTGAGGGCGCTGTCATCTACGCGGTCCCCGGCTCGCCCGTGGTCGCCGAACGCACCGTGGAGCTGCTGCGTGACGACGACAGGGTAACGACGCTCGTCTTGCCCGGGGTCTCCTTCGCCGACTTGGCCTTCGAGCGTCTGGCCCTCGACCCGCTCGCGGCAGGGGTGCGCTTGGTGGATGGCCACTGCTTTGCGGCGGAGGTGGCGGGTTTCAGCGGCCCGCTGCTAGTCGGCCAGTGCGATTCGCTCCAGGTGCTCTCAGAGGTGAAGCTGACGATCAGTTCGGTGCTGGACCAGCTGCCTGCAGACCAAAAGGGCCCCGAGGTGACCGTCCTGGCGCGCCTCGGGCTCCCCGACGAGTCGGTCACGACGGTGCCCTGGGACGATCTCGACCGAGCCGTCACGCCGGACCACCTCACAAGCCTGTGGCTCCCACGCTTAGCCGAACCGTTCGCATCCGAGATGGTGCGCTTGGAGGAACTGGCACGCACGCTGCGAGCGAAATGCCCCTGGGACCGCCAGCAGACCCACCAAAGCCTCACTCGCTACCTGCTCGAGGAGGCCTACGAAGCGCTTGAGGCAATCGATGAGCTCGGCCCCGAGGGCGCCGGCTACGAGCACCTCGAGGAGGAGCTCGGCGACGTGCTGTTCCAGGTGGTGTTCCACTCGGTGCTCGCATCTGAGGAGGGGCAGTTTGCCTTGAGCGACGTGGCCAGGAACGTCCACGACAAGCTTGTCGGCCGTCACCCGCATGTTTTCGGCGACGTTGACGCGAAAACCCCCGAACAGGTCT
>DATKHZ010000179.1:0-11800 GCA_035509995.1 Acidimicrobiales bacterium
CAAGGATCCTGGCCTTCAGGCTGTCGATGTCGTGAGGGTTCACCAGGAACGCTCCGGTCAACTCGTTCGCGGCTCCGGTGAACTCGGAGAGCACCAACCGGCCACCGAAGTCATAGCGGCACGCAACATACTCCTTTGCGACCAAGTTCATGCCGTCACGCAGGGGAGTAACAAGGGCGACGTCTGCCGCCAGGTAAAAGGCCGCCATTTCTTCTTTCGGAAAGCTCTGGTGCAGATAATGCACAGCAGGGTGGCCCACCGGGCTGAAGTCGCCGTTCATGCTCCCAACCGCTCTTTCGAGCTCGTCTCTGAGCCGCTGGTACTCCTCGACCTCTCCACGGCTGGGGGAGGCGATCTGAACGAGGACGGCTTGGGGCGGATGAAGCTTGCCTTCCTTGAGAAGTTCGCCATAGGCGCGCAACCTGTGAAGGATCCCCTTGGTGTAATCCAACCGGTCGACACCGAGGAAAAGGCACTCGGGGTTGCCGACTTCCTCCCGGATCTCACGTGCGCGTCGGATGACGTCGGGGCGTTGCGCGAGCGCGGAGAGCTCTTCGGCGTCTACTGATATCGGGAACGCGGCTGCGCGGGCGGTGCGCAAGCCGACCTCGCCACCGGCTTCGACCTGCACTATCGAGCCCTGGGTATGGTGGTCCGTCAGGCGCCGGCACGCCCGTAAAAAGTTGTCGGCCCCGTCAGCGGTTTGGAACCCGATCAGGTCGGCGCCGAGCAGGCCCTCAATGACTTCCTTGCGCCAGGGCAGCTGTGCGAACAGCTCGTAAGGCGGGAACGGGATGTGATTGAAAAAGCCGATCCGCAGGTCCGGCCGGAGCTCACGCAACATCGTCGGGCAAAGCTGCAGGTGGTAATCGTGCACCCACACAGTTGCCCCTTGCGCGGAGTGAGCCGCCACCGTGGTGGCGAACCGACGGTTCACTTCGACATAGCAGTGCCACCACCGACGCGAATAGACAGGAGGGGCGATTACGTCGTGGTAGAGAGGCCAAATTGTGGCGTTGCAAAAACCTTCGTAGTAACACGCGATCTCGGCCGCCGATAGAGACACTGGTATTGCGTAGGGACGAGCGGTGCCGAGGGCGGCGGCGTCTTCGGAAATTGAGACCGCGCGGTCTTCCTGGATCGGTGCGGGCTGGGGAGCGACCACGCTGATCTGGCCGGTGTCCTCCCACCAGCTCCCGGGCTCGCGGTGCCCCGTCCCCACCTCGTCCAGGGCCTCTGCCGGCTCCCCGGTCCATCCGACCCAAGCCCCGCCGTTCTTCGAGATCACCGGCTGGAGCGCCGATACGAGCCCACCCGGGCTCGCCCTCCACTGCGCCGGTCTTCCAGCTGGGCCCGGCTCTATTGGGAGCCGGTTAGAAACGATGAGGAAGTCGAATAGTTCGGCTTCATTGGTACGGGGACCGCTGCTGCTCATGGCGGACAAAGGGATCACACCCCATCTGTACCCCGATTGCGACAGACTGCCAACATGGCCAAAAAAGTATTTGCCGCCCGGCTCCACGAGGTTGGCAAACCGCTCCAGATAGACCAGGTCGATGTCGCCGGTCCCGGTCCAGGCGAGGTAACGATCGATCTCGCTTTTGCCGGGGTCAACCCGATAGACAGGTATGTGGCAGCCGGGGCGGTGGGCGCCGGGAACCGGTTGCCCCGCACGATCGGAGGGGAAGGCTCGGGCTACCTGGACGGCATACCGGTCCTAGTCAACGGCGAGGGGCTCGGGGTGACCAGGGACGGCACCTTTGCGGGCGCGGTCACATGCCCTCGCGAAGCGGTAATAGAAGCTGGCCAGGGCGCAGACTTGGGGCAGCTGGCGGCAATGGGCGTCGCAGGCTTGACGGCGTGGAACGTCGTTACGCAGAGCGCCCAGGTGACAAAACAAGACCGTGTGCTGGTGCTCGGCGCCGGTGGCGGGGTGGGCATACCCATCGTCAGCCTCGCCAGTTCCACAGGGGCAGAGGTGTGGGGGCAGGTGAGCACCGCGGCCAAGGTGGCTGCGGTAAGCCAGGTGGGAGCCTCCAGGGTGCTCGTGTGCGATGCCGCCGGGCTGCCCGAGGCCGCCACGTCGCTGGCGCCGACCGTCGTAATAGACGCCCTCGGCGGGCATTTCACTGCCGCCGCGCTATCGGTCATGGAGCCGGGCGGGAGGTTGGTGAGCTACGGGGCGAGCGCCGGCGCCGAAGCCTCGATAAACATGCCCAGGTTCTACCGCAACGGGCAGAGCATCATAGGCTACGGGGGCGGCCGGCTTACCACCGAGCGGCGCCGCGCCGGCCTCCTCGAGGCTCTTGCGGCGCTCGCTGACGGGCGCCTCCGGGTTAGGGTCGACAGGGTCCTCCCATTGTCAGAGGTCAATGAAGCTTTTGCCCTGTTGGCGGCCCGCAGCGTAACCGGGAAGTTGCTCCTCGACGTGAAGAACTAGCGCTGCGTCCATGAACGTTAGCGCGACCCCGGCGGGCTGACCTGCACGAACATCGCGATGTGCGGCCCGATCACGGGCTCCTCCCAGACGTCGCCCGTTGTGACCATGCCCGAGCGCTCGTAGAACCCGACCGCTGCAAGGCGGGCGTTGCACCACAACAAACCCCCACCCTCATCAGCAACGTGATCGAACACCGCACCAAGCAGGGCCGAACCAACGCCCGTGCCGCGCCACTCGGGGGCCGTAGCCATGCCGCGGAGCCGCCAGGCGTCCAGGTCCGGTCGCCAGGGAGGCCTTTGCCTCATCACCGAGACCACTCCAAGCACCTGGCCATCGTCGTCCTGGGCGCAGAAGTGGGCGGTGCCGGGGCCCTCGTCATCGGGGAAGCGGACCTCGTCGGGGCGCTGATGAGGCCGTAGCACCGCCTGGCGGAGGCCAAGGACTTCGTCGGGCCCACAGACCTTTACTAGCAAGCCGAGCCAACCTTTACTAGCAAGCCGAGCCAGCCCCCGTACACCGCCGTAGGAGCGCCGGCAATGTGGTGGTGCGATGAAGCAGCTCGGGCCCAAGATGCTCGAGCTGAGTGCGGCAGCTGAAGCCGTCGATCACCAGCCAGCTGCCATCGCCGCCGGCGCCGCCGTCGGTCCGGAGGGCGTCCCGGAGCTTAGGGAGCCACAGGTCCTCTCCGATTTGGCGCGACACGGGCTCGTGGCGTGCGGTGAACCCGAACGACCCGGCAAGGCCGCAACAGCCGGCGTCGAGTACCTCCACGTCGTAACCGAGCGCGCCGAGGACCGCCACGTCTGCGGAGGTGCCGACCACGGAGCGCTGGTGGCAGTGGGGGTGCACGAAGGCCCGGCCGGCCCGGCCAGAGCCGTCGTTGTGCAAACGCTCCAGGAGCCCGGCGGCGACAACGTGCTCGGCGGGGCTGCGAGCAAGCGACGCGAGCCGTACCGCGCGCGGGTCATCCGGGAGGAGCGCTGGCAGCTCGTCCCGAAAAGCGACGAGGCAGCTCGGTTCCGGTACCACCACCGGTACACCGGCACGGGCCCAGGGCTCCAACACGGCGACGAGCCTGCCGAGGGTCTTCTTGGCGCGATCGAGCATGCCGAAGTCGTAGAGCGTGCGCCCGCAACAGGCCCACGCCGACGGCACCGCCACACGTTCACCCATGGCGCTGAACGCCTCGACGAGGTCGGCCCCACCGCCGGGGCTGAACGCATCTGTGAAAGTGTCGGGCCAGACGACGACCGAAGTCTCGGCGGGGGCGCGGTCCCTCACCTGCGGCAAATCCCGCTTGGACGACCTCCGGAACCCCCCTCCCGGAGCGAACAGGGGTGCCGGGCGGCGCGTCGTAACGCCGGCAACGCGCTTCAGGGCCGGCCCGAGGAAGGGCGCACGGAGGGATGCGTTGGCGAAACGGGCTGTTGCCGGCCGTGCAGTTGCGACCCGCGTGGCCCAGGGGAACAGGCCCATGAAGTACATTGCAGCCGGCCTTAGGCGTCCCTTGTAGTAGTGCGAGAAGAACTCGGACTTGTACGTCGCCATGTCCACTTTCGTGGGGCAGTCGGAGGCGCACGCCTTGCATGAAAGGCAGAGATCCAGTGCCTCCCGCACTTCGGCGTTGCGCCAGTTCGCCGGCGTCAGATCAGCCTGGAACATTTCGGCCAGCACCTTGGCCCGTCCCCGCGTCGAGTGGACCTCGTCGCGGGTTGCGCGGTACGAGGGGCACATCGTCGCGGCGTCATCACGCCGGCAGCGCCCCACCCCCACACAGCGCATGGAGGCGTGCATCAGCGAACCGTCGTCCTTGCCGAAGGAATACCCGGTCGGCCGCAGGCTGACCGGTTCGCTGACGGTCGAGTAGCGGATGTTCGCGTCAAGCGGGTAAGGGTCCACCACTTTGCCGGGGTTCATGAGGCCGTCGGGGTCCCAGAGATCCTTGAACTCGCCGAACGCACGGACGAGCTCGGGCCCGAACATCGTCGCCAGCAGTTCGCCCCGGCTCTGGCCGTCACCGTGCTCGCCCGAAAGAGAACCTCCTAGCGATACGACCAGTTCGGCGGCGGCGGTCACGTAGGAGCGGTAATTGCCCAACCCCTCGGGCGTGACGAGGTCGAAATTGTTGCGCGTGTGCACACAGCCCTGGCCAAAATGCCCATACCAGGCGCCGGAATAACCAAACTTGTCCCATAGACCGGTTATCCCACGGAGGTACTCGGCAAGTCTTTCCGGCGGCACGGCACCGTCCTCCCAACCCTCGAAGTTGTGGTGCCCGTCGACGCGGATGGCAGTCGCACCAAGCCCCGACTCGCGCACCGCCCAAAGCTGCTTCTGCTCATCTGGTTGCGCAGCATGGCGCGAACTGACACCAGCAGGGAGGGAGGAAATGAGCTCGGCTGCGAGGGATGCCGCTTCGTCGTGGGTGTCCCCGCCTAGTTCGGCAAGAAGCCACCCGTTCCCCTCGGGGAGGAGGGCAACGCCCTGGCTGTTCAAGCCGTGGGCCTGCATCTGGTCCACAAGCGTCCGGTCGAAGCCCTCGAGAGCGAGCAGGGGGTGGGCCAACAGCCCGGGGACCGCCTCGGCAGCAGCAAAGACGTCCGGGTACCCGATGACGACAAGGGAGCGCTCCTTGGGGCTCGTCACCAGCCGCAAGGTCGCCTCTGTCGTGAAAGCGCACGTCGACTCCGTACCCACGAGCGCCCGCGCCACGTGGAAGCCGCGCGCCGCAGCGAGCTCGTCCAGGTTGAACCCGCTAACCCTGCGCGGGATGACCGGGAAGCGCTCCGCCACCATGGGCCCGTACCGCCCCGCGAGGTCCGAGAGGCCCGCCAGCAGCTTGCCCAGCCTCCCTCCTCCCGTGACCGCCGTCTGGAGAGCTTCCGGAGCATAAGCACCGACCTCGAGGTCTTCGCCGCCTGCGAGCACCACCCGGAGCTTCTCAACGTTGTCCGAGGTCTTACCAGCGTAGAGCCCGTGGGTGCCGCAAGAATTGTTCCCGATCATCCCGCCAAGGGTGCACCAGGCATGGGTCGCGGGGTCGGGGCCGAAGGTCAGGCCGCGGCGCTCGGCCGCACGGCGCAGGTCGTCGAGCACGACGCCAGGCTCGACCGTGGCGGTCCCGCGCTCGGGGTCGATGTCGACGATGCGGGACATATGGCGGCTCATGTCGACGACGACGGCCTCGTTACAGGTCTGGCCGGCCAGGCTTGTACCCGCACCGCGCGCCAACAGCGCAGCCCCCGCTTCCGCGGCAATGCGCGCCACGTTCTTGACGTCCTCGTGGTCGCGGGGGAACACGACGCCGGTGGGGACCTGGCGGTAATTGGACGAATCGCTCGCGTAGGCGGCGCGGTTGGTGCTGTCGAAACGCACCTCCCCACGCAGGGCGCGTTCAAGCTCTCGCCCGAGAGCTTCGCGCTTGGCTTCGCTTAATTTCTCCGGCCGTTTTGGCATGCCGGCGAGCCTACAGGGGGCGCTTCAGAGGGCGCGGACGACTTCGGCCATCAGCTCGCCCGCTTCTGTGGGGTTTTGTGCGACCTTGACCCCGGCTTCCAAGAGAGCCTCCATCTTCGCCTGAGCCGTACCTTTGCTGCCTGAGATGATTGCGCCGGCATGTCCCATCCGACGGCCCGGAGGTGCCGTTACGCCTGCGATGTAACTGACGACGGGCTTGGTCACGTGCTCTTTGATGTAATCAGCCGCTTTTTCCTCCTCGCTACCGCCGATCTCGCCGATCAGCATGACCGCCTTGGTGTCAGGATCTGCCTCGAAAGCTGCGAGACAGTCGACAAACGACGTGCCGGGGACCGGGTCGCCGCCAATACCGACACAGGTCGTAACACCGATGCCCATTTGTTTCAGTTCGTAGAGGGCCTGATAGGTGAGGGTGCCGCTGCGGCTTACGATGCCAACCGGCCCGCCGGCGAGGGCGATCTCGCCCGCGGTTATACCGATATTGCACTTGCCTGGGCTGATCACACCCGGGCAGTTCGGGCCGATGAGACGGACGGTCGGGTAATTGTGCTTGAGCTCGCTGTACACGCGAGCTTCGTCCTGGGCCGGGATCCCCTCTGTTATGCAAACAACTATCTCCATACCGGCGGCCGCTGCCTCCAGGATCGACGCCGGCGCGACCTTGGCGGGCACTGCGATAAAACTGGCATTGGCACCGGTCGCGGCCCTCGCTTCAGCGGCGCTGGCAAACACAGGTATCCCCTCAACGTCCTGGCCGCCCTTTGCCGGGTTGACACCGGCGACCACCTTCGTGCCGTAGTCGCGGTTGCGGAGACCGTGGAAACGTGCCTGGCCGCCGGTCAAGCCGTGGACGACCAGCCTGGTCGTTTCGTCTACGAATATGCTCATTTCTCGTTACCTGCCAGCGCGACCGCCGTACGCGCCGCGTCCATCATGCTTGGCGAGGTGATTACCATGTCAGACTCCACGCTCCGCAGTATTTCCCTGCCTTGATCGGCATTTGTCCCGTCGAGGCGGATGACCATCGGGACCTTTATGTCCACGCGGGATAACGCGGTGACGATCCCGTTAGCGACGTCCTCCCCGCGCGTTATGCCGCCAAAGATGTTGATGAAAATGGAACGGACGCTCGGGTCCGAGCTGATGACTTCCAGGGCGTTGGCCATGACCTCTGCGCTCGCACCGCCGCCTATGTCCAAGAAATTGGCTGGGCGTCCGCCGACCTGGTTCACGACGTCGCAAGTGCTCATCGCCAAGCCGGCGCCGTTGGCGATTATCCCGACGAAGCCGTCGAGCCCGACATATTGCAGGCCCACCTGGCGGGCATGCCGTTCCCGGTCGTCGAGCTCCGCGGTTAGCTCGTACTCTGCCCATTCGGGATGGCGGAAGGCGGCGTTATCGTCCAGGGTGACCTTCGCGTCAAGAGCGTGGAGCCGCCCATCCGGGGTGAGTATGAGCGGGTTCACCTCGACGAGGTCGGCATCGCCCTCCACGAAACAGCGGTAAAGGCTTAGCAGCACGGCGACGGCGCCCGGCCGAGCCTCCTCGTCGAGGGCTGCTTCTTCGACCAAATGTCGAGCCCGGGCCTCGCTGAAACCCTCGTAGGGATCGACGTGGAGACGGGCGATGGCACCCGGGTCCTCGACGGCCACCTCTTCGATGTCGACCCCACCTTTGGCTGAGACCATAGCGAGGTGCGCCTTGGCGCCCCGGTCGAGCGTGAAGCTTGCGTAGTACTCCTTGGCGATGTCGGAGGCGTGCTCGACCCATACACGGCGCACCAGGTGGCCTTTGATGTCCATACCGAGGATGGCCGTAGCGTGAGCGCCGGCCTCGGCTGCGTTGGCAGCCAGTTTGATCCCACCAGCCTTGCCGCGGCCGCCCACTTGGACCTGCGCCTTCACCACAACCGGGTAGCCGAGGCTCTCCGCGAGCTCGACAGCCTCGTCGGGCGTCACGGCGACCCCACCCGCCGACACCGGTATCCCGTAACGGGCGAAATACTGCTTGCCCTGGTACTCCAACAGGTCCACTTGGTCTCCTTAGTGAGGGGCCTACAACACTAGTTGGGCCGTGGGCCAGACGGCACTAGCGTTGACAGGACGATGGCCAAGCTGCCCATATTGCCTACGCTGCAGGGCTACAAGGTCTCCTGGCTCACCGCCGACATCACCGCGGGCATGACGCTCGTAGCGATAGCCATTCCCGAGCAAATGGCCACGGCGCACCTCGCCAATATGCCGGCCGTTGCGGGTTTTTACGCTTTCATCGCAGGCTCTTTACTGTTCGCTCTGTTCGGGAGGCACCCGCGGATGTCCGTGGGAGGCGACTCGACAATTGCCCCAGTCTTTGCTGCCGGGGTCGCAGCTCTAACCGCTGCTGGCTCCGCAACGTACACGCATTTGGTGAGCGCTACCGCGTTGATCGTCGGAGGGCTCCTGGTAGCTGTCGGTCTGCTCAGGCTCGGCTGGATCGCCGATTTCTTCCCTCTTCCGGTCGTGACCGGCGTCCTCGCCGGGATCGGCGTAGAGATACTCGTCAAGCAGGTCCCCACAGTCCTTGGCCTTCCCGGAGGTGGTACGACGACGATCGGCCGGGTACGTGACATTGTCAACCAGGTGGGCAAGTTCAACGGTTGGTCGTTCGGGATCGCTGCTGGCGTTCTCGCCATCGTGCTCATCGCCGAAAAGGTCGACCGCAAGGCCCCGGGTGCCCTTGTTGCGGTTATTGGGGCGACTGTGCTCGCCAGCGTTGCGAAACTTGCCGGCCACGGCGTGCACCTAGTCGGCGCGGTACACGCGTCCCTTCCGCAACTCGCTTTGCCTGCAGCCACAGTCCACCAGTTGGGCGCGCTTGCGTCGACGTCGGTAACGGTGGCGTTCCTATGCATAGTGCAGACTTCGGCCACGGTGCGGGCCGGGCCGGCGAGCTTGCAAGGGCCCGGCGAGGAAGCCAAAGCGAACGATTTCAACGTGGACCTGGTCGCGGTCGGGGCTGGGAGCCTCGTAGCCGGCCTGGCCGGCTCCTTCGCTGTCGACGCCAGCCCGCCGCGGACGGCGGTCCTAGGGTCCTCGGGGGCCAAGTCCCAGGTCGCCGGCCTCGTGTCCGTCGGCATGGTGGTCATCGTGCTCCTCTTTGCGACCAGCCTGTTGAAGGACCTGCCCGAGGCAGCGCTCGGGGCGATCCTCATTTTTGTCGCTTCGAGGCTTTTTCATTTCGGAGAGCTCCGTTCGATCCTGCGTTTCGGGAGGTTCGAGTTCGCCCTCGCGCTCATCACCCTGGCCGTTGTGGTGCTCGTCGGCATCGAGCAGGGGGTCGTTGCGGCCGCGCTCCTCGCTATCGCACAGCGCACCCGTCTGGCGGCACGCCCCAGGGACGCGGTCCTCGGCCGCGAGGTCGGCACCGACCACTGGGTGCAAACCGATATCGGACGGCCCACGGAGCAGGTGGCGGGGATCCTTGTTTACCTGCTCTACGCTCCGCTCTGGTACGGCAACGCCACACACGTAGTCGAGCGGATCCGGGCTGACATTGCGTCCCAAGCATCTCCAGTGCACCACCTCATCGTCGACGCCAACGCGGTCGGCGACATCGACTACACCGGGGCGAAGGCGTTCGGCGAGCTTGTCGCCGAACTGAAGGAGAGGGGCATCTCGGTGAGCCTGGCCCGGGCATCGTCCCTGGTCCACCACGACCTCAAGCACTCCGGGCTCCTCAACGCGATAGGCCCTGACCACCTCTTTGCCAGCGTCGAGGAGGCAGTCGCCTCCGTCGGGGCACAGGCCAGCCCGTCGACGGCGCCGGCCGGTGCGTAAGCGGGCTTCCGGGAGGGATGGCCCGGAGTAGTTGTTTGGCTTGCCCAAGGCCGCCAGGCCGGCAATGCTGGGTGGATGCCCACAGCCCTGATCACTGGCATTACAGGACAAGACGGCTCATACCTGGCCGAGCTCTTGCTTTCGAAGGGTTACGACGTCGTGGGGGCCCACCGCCGGAGCAGCACCGTGACCTTCGAGCGCATCGCCCACCTAGCCGACAAGATCACCCTGGTGACCGCAGACCTGTTGGACGAGTCGTCCCTCATAAGGGTCCTGCGGGAGCACAAGCCGTCAGAGGTGTACAACCTTGCGGCTCAGTCGTTCGTGATGACGTCCTGGGCGCAACCCGTGCTGACCGGGGAGGTCACAGCCCTCGGTGTAACCCGCCTGCTCGACGCGATCTTGATGACCGACCCGACTATCCGGTTCTACCAGGCCAGCTCCTCGGAGATGTTCGGCAAAGTAGTCGAGAGCCCGCAGAACGAACGGACGCCGTTCTACCCACGCAGCCCCTATGGGGTCGCCAAGGTGTACGGGCACTGGGCGACGGTCAACTACCGGGAGAGCTACGACATGCACGCTAGTTCGGGCATCCTGTTCAACCACGAGAGCCCGCGCAGGGGCCTCGAGTTCGTGACGCGCAAGGTGACCCACGCGGTTGCCAGTATCAAGCTCGGCCTGACTGACCACATCGACCTCGGTAACCTCGATTCCCAGCGTGACTGGGGTTACGCACCCGATTTCGTGCGGGCCATGTGGATGATGCTCCAGCAGACCTCCCCCGGCGATTACGTGATCGCCACGGGCGAAACGCACTCAGTGAGGGAGTTCTGCGAGATCGCTTTCGAACACGTCGGGCTCGACTGGCAGCGCCACGTCAGGGTCGCCGAGCGTTACTTGCGCCCGGCCGAGGTGGACCTGCTCATCGGCGACGCAGCTCGTGCGCACGAGGTGCTCGGCTGGAAACCCGAGATAACCTTTGAGGATCTCGTCCGCATGATGGTCGACGCCGACATGGCTGCTCTCCAAGGGGGCCGCTGAACAACTAGCGAAGCGCTAGCCGCGCCGGGAGGCGCTGCTGCGTACAGCACGGGCTCGAGCGCCCTGGTACAGCGATCGGTGGCACACGATCGCGACCGCCCTCCCGGGCAAGCTCCCGGGCCCAGTCGCCTCCAGCTTGGTGGACGGCGTTGCGTCCCCGAATGTGTACACCTTCCCGCTCGTGGCCAGCACGTAGTAACCCCCGTTGTCGTAGGTCGGCGCGACGGCGGCCACCCGGGCGCTGATGCCCTCGCTCGGAAGTGAACCCAAGAACCGCGCATCGCCGAAGGCGAAAACCCCGCCGTCCTTGGCGACAATGAAGTACCCCCGCCCGTCAGCGCTGGGCACGATGCCGGTGACGGCCTCATTGTGCCGCCGTTCCCCGACGGATCCATAGAACCGAGCATCACCGAAGGCGAAGACCCCGCCGTCGCTCGCCACGAGCCAATAGCCACGGCCGTCGGGCGACGCGGCGATGCCGACGATCGGTTTGTTGAGGCGCAGCTGGCCGGTCGAGCCATAGAAACCCGCGTCGCCGAAAGCGAAGATCCCTCCGTCGCTGGCCACGAGCCAGTAACCGCCACCGTCGGGCGTAGCCGCCATCCCGACGACGCGCTTTGCCAGGTGCAGCTTGCTGGCGGACCCGTACCAATTAGCGTCGCCGAAGGCCAGGACCCCGCCGTTGGTGCCCACCATCCAATAACCCTTGTAGTCCGGCGTCGCCACCATTCCCCTGACGATGCCGTCGAGCGAAGTGCCCGCAGCAGTCCCATACGATTTGGCCGCTCCGAACGCGGTCACCTGGCCCTCCGAGTCGACGACCCAATAGCCATTGTCGGGGCCCAGGGGTGGGCCTGGCGGCGGCGCCTCGCCCGGGCCGGGGCTGGTCGTGGTAGTCGCGGACGCTGGTGGCGTCGAGGTCGTAGTCGTGGAGGGGACGGTCGTGGTAGTCGACGTCGTCGGGGGAGTAGACGACGCTCCGCCTATATCGAACCAGTCGCTGCGCAGGCCGAAATCGGCTGCAAAC